>CANEVK010000001.1 GCA_947442115.1 Bacteriovoracaceae bacterium
CAAGGCTATCGAGTTCTCGTGACCACTCTCACCAAGCGTCTGGCCGAGGAACTAACGACCTACTATCGGGGAATCGGACTTCGAATTAGGTATCTGCATTCTGAAATTGATACGCTAGAGCGCATGGAGATTTTAAGAGACCTGAGATTAGGTGAGTTTGATATTTTAGTGGGGATCAATCTTTTGCGAGAGGGACTTGATATCCCCGAGGTCGCCCTGGTGGGGATTCTTGATGCGGATAAAGAGGGATTTTTGCGGTCAACTCGCTCTCTTATTCAAACCATTGGTCGGGCCGCCCGAAATGCCGAAGGAAGAGTGATTCTTTATGGGTTTAAAAAAACTCCAAGTATTATTGAATCGATGAAGCTCACTGCTGACCGTCGGGAGAAGCAGCATGCTCATAACCTTGAGCATGGGCTTTCCCCGCAAACTGTTGCTAAAAAAGTGAGTGGTGGGGTGATTGAAGTCTTGCGTGGCGTGAAGAAAACCGACAAAAAAGGACGGAATAAAGAAATTACTGATCAAAAACTATCTCCGGAAGCAATTGATGCTAAAATAGGGGAGTTGAAGCGTTTAATGAAAGAAGCGGCCAAGGAACTTCGCTTTGAGGAAGCTGCTAAAATTCGTGATGAAGTGAAGAAGCTTTCTGATTTAAGGTTTATGTTATGAAGATCTTTTTATTATTTTTTTCTCTTCTGATCACTCAATCTTGGGCCCAGCCTAAGACTGAAACTTTTGTGATCCAGATTGCTGATAGAAGCATGACAGTTTTATCCCCCGATCAGAAAAAGAGTACTTTTTCAGTACTGATTGAAAATAAATCACTCTCTGATCAGATTGGAAAGGTGATTGTGCAGGGAAAAATTTTAAAATTTGTGTCTATTAAATCAGGCCTGAGTGAAGCGGTAGAGATTGAAAATAAATCGGCAGAAAATGTTTTTTTTGTGCCTGTAAGTCCTGCCTTTCAGGAAGTTGAACTTGTTTTTGGTAAGAAGGTTTATGAAATCCCATCAAAAAAATAATGTTCAAAAAGTCATTCTTGTTATTTCTGACTTGCACTTGAGTGCCGGAAAAATGATCAAGGGGAAAAGAAATCTCCTCGAAGATTTTCATTACGATAACGAGCTGATTGATTTTTTGCACTACTACACCCATGGAGATTACCAGGATATTCCAGTTGAGCTCGTCATCAATGGTGATTTTCTCGATTTTCTTGCTGTACCCTTTGTAGAATTTTATGATGATGAATTTTGGAGTGAAAAAGCTTCGCTGGCCAAACTCAAAATGATCCTTGAGGCCCACAAAGGTGTGATGGAAGCTTTAAAAAAGTTTTTATCAAAACCTGATAAAAATATTGTTTATATCATTGGCAATCATGATGCCGAATTTGTCTTTGATTCCCTTAAAGCCGAATTTCTGTCTTGGTTTGGCGAGTTCGCTCATAAAATGAAGCTCACCAATGAATTAGCGGAGCACACGCCAACTCCTGGTGTCACCATCTTACATGGTCATCAATATGAACGGGCCCATAATTTTGATCAAACGAATGCCGTGATTGAAACTGTCAGTGGAGAAAAATATTTTAATCCTCCATGGGGCTCCTATTACGTCACGAACGTTATCAACAAATATAAGCAAGAAAGAAGCTACATCAATTCCGTGAGACCCATTAAGCACTTTCTCATCCATGGGTTTCTTTTTGATACTTACTTTACTCTACGCTTTATCTTGTCCAATATTTATTACTTTGTGATGGTGCGTTTCTGGCACTTCTACATGGTGAAAAAAAGTTTAAGACAAGTCTTTCAAGATCTTTATCGAGAGCTAGAACTCTTTCAAGATTATGAAACACTCACTCGACAGTTCTTTGAAAAAAATCCCGAAAGTAGAGTATTGATTGTCGGACATACTCATAATCCGGCCTTGAGAATTTTTTCAGACGGAACAACTTTTATTAATACGGGGACCTGGACCCGCATGGTGAATTTAGATTTGGGCCAGTGGAATTATGGAAATGTGTTAACCTACGCTAAAATTCTAGTTTCTCAAAAAGAATATCAGACTGCTGATTTTGAAAAATCAGTGGAAGTTGATCTCAAGTATTGGATGGGTATTAATAACTTACCGTACTCTGAATATCACTGATCTAAAATTGAATTAATCTTATCAACGAGGCTTTTTGAAGAGTAAGGGAAGCTCACCACGTGCTTTACTCCAAAATGAGCTGCTAAAGTCACGAGTTCTTGATCTTGTGCCGGAGCAAAAATGATAAAATTATTTTTTTTCGACAGTAGATTTTTGACTTCATCATTAATCAATTTTTTTTGAACTAAAATAAATTGCTTCTCAGAGTAAGAGTGAAGAATTTCTTCCGCGTTTTGTGCTTCTATTAAATGAAAATAGCCATGCTTTGAGAGCATGGCCTTGATGAGGAGGCGAACTTCTTCATTTTCATCACAAATTAAGAAAGGAATAGCGAGATTCATTCCTTAATCATAACAGTCAGAGATTAAACTGAATAGAAATAAGTAGCTGATTATGCACAAAAAAGCCTGTTAACGTATTGAAAAAGTCGGTCAAAAAAAGTTTTTTTTAACACATTTTTTCTCTTAAGTTGCTTTTTGATGCACCGATGAGATGTGCAGTCTATCACAAGAGTGATGGCAAAAAACAAAATTACTACTTAAGCATGGAAGCTTATCAAGTCTCTCAAGGTTGGGAACTGATCATCAAGGAAAAGATGAGGAAGATTAACCAAGGAGGATTTCATGGGTTTTCGTATCAACACAAACGTTTCTTCAATTGCTGCACAAAGAGCCCTTACAGTAAGTGGTAGAGAAACAGAAAGCAATCTCTCAAAACTATCTTCAGGTACAAGAATTACAAAAGCTGCAGACGATGCTGCTGGACTTGCGATCTCTGAAAAAATGAAAGCGAATATTCGTTCATTAAAACAAGCTGACCGAAACGCGAATGACGGTATTTCGATGGTTCAAACTGCTGAAGGTGGTCTGAACGAAGTTTCATCAATCCTGACTCGTATGCGTGAACTTGCAATGCAAACTTCATCTGATACAGTGGGTGATTCTGAAAGAGCGATGACAAATATGGAATACCAAAACCTTAAGCTAGAGCTTGAGCGTATTTCATCAGTGACAGAGTTTAACGGTAAAAAGCTACTTAATGGAGAAGGCGATAAGTACGACTTCCAAATCGGTGCTAACAATGATGGTTTCCAAGACAGAATCAGCTACGATGCTCGTCAGGTGAATTCAAAAATGGCAAATCTTGGTATCGATGAGCTAGAAGTTTCTTCTAAAGATGGCTCTCAACAATCTCTCGCTTCACTTGACTCAGCGATTGAAAAAGTTTCTGGTTTCCGCTCTTTCCTGGGTGCGATCCAAAACAGATTAGTATCAACTTCGAATAACTTACAAGTGAACGTAGAAAACTTGTCAGCTGCAAATTCTCGAATCCGCGATGTGGATTATGCTGAGGCAACTGCTGCTAAAGCTAAGAACGATATTCTTTCTGCTGCTGGTACTTCAGTACTTGCTCAAGCGAATATGTCTAGCCAAGGTGCTCTAAAGTTGATCGGCTAATTCCTGCAAGAATGATTTAAGATCAGGACCCACCGTATGGTGGGTCCTTTTTTATTTTGCGAGATTAAAAAAGGACGTCATACCAAGATTTCTTAGATCTTTCATCACAGTCAGAAACCCAAAGATGTTTCACTTCTAGATAAGCTTTAAGTCCTTCTTCACCCATTTCTCGCCCAATGCCTGATTGTTTATGCCCACCAAAGGGCATGCCTGGATTAAGGAGATGGTACTCATTAATCCAAACAGTACCTGCTTCTAGTTGACGGGCCACTTTATGAGCACGCTCGGGATTTTTTGACCAAACCGCTCCGGCCAGTCCATAGTGAGATTGATTAGCAAGTTTTATAGCTTCAGCTTCATTTTTGACTTGAGTGATGGCCAGCACGGGGCCAAAAATTTCTTCTCTAAAAATGGTATGATCTGGAGTGACTTCAAAAACTGTCGGCTTAATATAGTAACCTTTATCAAATTCTCCGCCAGAAACTCTTTCACCACCAAAAAGTAATTTGGCCCCTTCTTTTTTAGACGTTTCAATGTATCCCATGATGGTATCAAATTGCTTTTTATTAATCACGGGCCCATAACCAGTGGCCGGATCTTGAGGAAGCCCAACTTTAACATCAGCAATTCTTTTAAGAAGTGATTCTTTGAAAGTAGGATAAATTTTTTCTTCAACCAAAAGGCGAGTCCCAGAATCACAGGCCTGTCCAGAATGATAAAGGAAGGCATACAAAGCTCCATCAATGGCCAGACTCAAATCTGCATCATCAAGCACAATATTGGCAGATTTTCCTCCCAGCTCAAGCGAGAGGTTTTGAAGTTTTAAACCAGCGGTCTGCATGATTTTTCTTCCCACTTGAGTGGAGCCCGTGAAGGCAACTTTTCTCACCTTAGGATTTTTGAGGAGTAATTCTCCTTCCGTTGCACCACCGGTAATAATATTCACTACACCTTGAGGGAGTCCTACATCTTTAAGGATTTCGGCCAGGATACTTGCCGTCACCGGAGACTCTTGGGCCGTTTTCAGTACAGTTGTACAACCTGAAGCAATGACGGGACCAATTTTCCAGGCCGCCATCACAAGAGGGAAGTTCCAGGGAATGATTTGAGCGCAGACTCCAACGGGTTCATAGATCTTATAGTTGTGAGAAAAACCTGCTCTTGAAGCAGATTCATCTTTCATCTCAAATTGAAATTTACGTAGCTGCCCAGCTAAAACTTTAAAATATGAAGCCGCATTGTGAACGTCAGATTTGGCCTTTCTGACACAGCTTCCAGAGTCTGCAATTTCAAGTTCTGTCAGTTCATTCCTGCGCTCTTTCATTTTTTCAGAGATTGCTTCTAGGATTTCTGCTCGCTTGATTTGATCCATTGAGCGCCATTCTGAAGAATAAAAAGCAGCTTCCGCAGCATCTACCGCCTCATTAATATCTTTTTCTGTTGGGATGTAGACCTTGGCGACAGCTTCACCATTGGCCGGATTGGTGCTGATAAAATTTTGATCTGATGTTTTGAATTCACCGTTAATAAAAAGTTTAATTTCTTTCATGATGTCTACTTAGAGTGGGGAGAGTTTAAGAGTTATTATGGAGTGAGGTTGGTTTTCCTCACCTTTGGCATAGATTTCTTTTTTGACATTGATCGCGATTTCTTCTTCGCCTTGAGTGATGAGAATCAGCTTTTTTTCTTTTCTCTCTTCTAGTTTGTACTCAAAATTAATCATTTTATTTTTATTCTTTATAAGCTTGAGATTTAAAATATAAGGCCCTAAAGGGAGCGCATACTTTTTATCATGATCAATTTTTTGCTGAAATTTATAATCTTCCCCATCAATACCGAGGTTTAAATCAATGGACCAACAGGCCCACGCTGAAGATGAGACGAGAAGTAAAAGCAGTCCAAGAATTTTCACAGACAATTCTCCACTGACACAGCGATCCCCTGACCCACACCGATACACATGGAGGCGAGACCTTTCTTTAGAGAGCTGTCTTTTTGCATTTGATGAACAAGAGTGCTGAGAATTCGAGTTCCAGAGCAACCAAGAGGATGGCCTAGAGCAATTGAGCCACCGTTTCGATTCACAATGGATGGATCAAGTTGAAGTTCCTTAAGACAACCAAGAGCTTGAACGGCAAAAGCTTCATTTAATTCTACTAAATCAAAATCAGAAATTTTGTAGCCAAAATTTTTACAAAGTTTATTAATCGCACCCACTGGACCTAGTCCCATGACATTGGGGTGGAGACCATGGACGGCACCACCAGTAATCATCGCCAGTGGTTTGAGGTTGTGGCGTTTTAAAAATTCTTCAGAACACACCACCACCATACTGGCGCCATCATTAATCGAGGAGCTGTTGCCGGCCGTGACAGTTCCATCTTTTTTAAAAGCTGGTTTAAGCTTGGCGAGTTTCTCAATTGATGAATCGGCTCTTGGGCCTTCATCATTCTCTATGATTTGAACTCCCTTCTTATTTTCAATTTTAAGAGGGAGAATTTCATTCTTAAAATTTCCATTTTGTTGAGCGGCGAGAGCTTTTTGATGGGAGGCCAGAGCAAACTGGTCCTGATCTTCTCGACTTATGCCATGAACTTTTTGGACTTCTTCCGCGGTTTCACCCATACCTAGCAAAGGAAAAAGTTGGGCCATTTTAGGATTTTCAAATCTCCAACCTATGGAGGTGTCCCACATTTTTTGAGTCCGCTCAAAGCTTGAGTTGGCCTTCGAAAGTACATAAGGCGCCCGGGACATGCTTTCGGCCCCACCGGCAATAAAGCAATCCCCAAGACCGGCCTGAATACGAGCATGGGCATCGATCACGGCATCGAGGGAAGATCCACAAAGTCTGTTGATTGTGGTTCCAGGAACTTCAAAAGGATAGCCCGCCAAAAGTAAGGACATACGAGCAAGATTTCGATTATCCTCACCGGCCTGGTTAGCGCAGCCAATGATGGTGTCTGAGATTTCTTTTAAATCAAAATTTATTGATGTGGCATAGTCTTTAAAGAGCTCGGCCAGCATATCATCAACTCGAAGACTTGAGAGGACTCCGCCAAAACTTCCAATCGGAGTCCGTTTGGCATGTATTAAGTACGAGATTTTCTTCATAGAACTTCCTTAAATTTGAATGGCGCCATCTTAACAAGAAAACTCAGCATTGGGAAAAAGGAATCCCACGGCCGACTGTGTAAAAATGACACCTGTAAAGGGGATCCATTCATTTAAAATCAATTGCTTTGGATGGGATTTTATTCTAAAACTAGGCGTCATTTTTCATCCTAGGAATTTTATGAAAATAGCTCTTTTGCTTTTACCTATGCTGGCCCTGAATTTGGCCCATGCTTATGAAGCCAAAGTATTAAAAGGCCAGTTGCCACCATCTCTTGAAGCCTTGATCGCCAAGGCCAATCAAGAGACCCAACTCAACTTTAAGACATCAGATTTTTATCTCGTTGAAGATCGCATGCTGGCCACCAGCCGTTTTCAAATGTTTGTTCAACAATCCCAAGAAATACCAGTCGCTAGAACTGCCATTCGCATCTGGAGTGATAAAGAAAATCAAGAACTGATCTTGGCCGAAATGCACCTGAATGAGGAAACCAAGGCGAACGAAACTCAATTGGCCTCAAGATATGCCAAGGCCAGATTTTCACCTCGCGCTCTGAAATCCAAGCAACTCTCTCTGGCCATTACAAAAATGGTTGAATCATCAGTCGCAGCTCATGATACAGATCAACGTATTTTGGGGATGAAGTTTACAGACCAATGGGTGGGGTCAGATCTTGTGAGAAAAATCGAGGTCCGTGGTCGTCGAGGTCTTCATCACATTAGCTTTTCACTCTTAAAAAACCGCATCATTGAAAAAACTTATTCTGAATTTCCTCAGGTTGAAAAATTTCAAACACTAAAGGCGAATGTTTTTCCAATTTATGAAGAAGTTGAATCAACTGGAGAAAAACTTCCTTTTGAAGTGAAAGATTTAAAGTTTGTTTCAACCAATATTCCAGATGGTGGCGAGAATCCTCTTTCAGTTTTTGAAAATCAAAAATTTCCAGAAAATCGCTATCACCCTCTCTTAGCGCAAACGGCCTTAGGCGAAATGTATGGGCTTTGGTCTGAGGCCTCTCTTCGCCAAAAAATTGATGAAGTGATCGGAGGATTTTCTTTAAAGAATAATGATTTTGAAAATGGCATGCTTCTTCAAGGCAAATACGCCACGATTAATTTACATCCAGGAGTGAAAGAATTTAAGGACATTAATTTCCCACTAAAATCTTCAGTGAATCACCTTCTTAATTGGCAGCAAGTTGATGGCGAGTATGAAGCAAAACCAGTCAGTGGCTTCTACGGTAAGGAGATCACTAACGCTGAAGATTTAGTGAACCGTGTTCCTATGAGACTTCCCGATCACGATGCTGTTTCCTACATCAATTCAGGTTTTGATGAAGTCCAAGTTTACTATGGGGTGACTGTCCTCATGGATGCGCTCACTGAGATGGGATTTGAAGACCCTGAGCTTTCAGTAAAACCTTTTCATGCCTTCCTCTTTGATCCTGATATTGGGATGAAAGATAATGCTTACTACTACGATAATACCATTAACTTCACGACCTATAATTCGAACCAAGTCAACTTGGCCCGAGATAATCCTACGATTTGGCATGAACTTGGTCACGGAGTGATGGATCGACTGATGGGGCCGCACTTGGCCTTTGCTGACTCTAAAGGTGGCTATGGTGGACTCTCTGAAGGGATGGCCGATTTCCTAGCTAAGATTATTATTGAGCACCAAACAAATGGTGCTGATTTTCCAGGCCGAAATGATTTTAGAATTGTGAATAACACAGGTTTTTACCTCACCAACGAATTCCACGATGAAGGGGAGTCTTACGGTGGGGCCATGAGTGATATGCTCGATGAGGCGATTAAAAATTTTGGTCGTGAAGGTCTTTTTGATTTTACTGACCTGACTTTAGAGGCCATGCGTCTTACGAGAAATCATCCTGCTTTATCGGCCCGATTGTGGTTTGAACACATGCTCTATGCTGATGAACTTGGAAGTGAAGTGAGAGAGCCAAATCAATTTAAAGCGATGATTCTTTCTGCCCTAGAGAAAAGAAACTTCTCTTTTTCTTCTGATTTTAAACCTGCAGCTCTTAAAATTACTTTTGAGCAAGGTGAGCTGACTCACGAATCTCTAGGAAGTCGTGAGCGTCCTCTGGTGGAATGTTCAGCAGATGGAATGATTTCTCATCAGTTGAAATTATCTTTAACCGCAGGTGATGCTGGCTTCATTAAATATCCGGCGATCGTAAAGGTTGAATTCAAGAAGGGTGCCCTTCAAGGAGCGATCCGTTGGGAAGGTGAAGAGAATAATCCACTTGTTTATGTAATTAATTCTGAAGATCAACTCTTGAATATTAACCTTAAAGCTTCAATGGAATGTGAAACCATTAACCAGCCAGATGGAAGCTGTAAGGACTATGCCTACATTCAAGTCTTTAATAGTGGGGCCCTTAAGCCTCTCGCGAAAAAAAGATTCTATCTTAAATTGAATAAACTCAGCTGCGGTCGTTAAGAGACTGCAGCTGTCTTTAATAAAGAAGCTGCCAGATATCGTTTGTCTTGGGTTTTTTGATAGAGCTCATTCAAAAGAGTTAAAACAAATTTTTCTTTTCCCTGACTCCATTCAAATGGCCCTTTCGGGTAGTTGACTCCAAATTTCATCGCCCTATTGATATCTTCTTTTGAAGCAACCTCTTCTTCTAAGGCAAAATAGGCTTCATTAATGATTTGAACAATAGTGCGAGGGAAAATAAAACCACAAGAAATGATGGTTGTTTCAAAAGGCTTAAATCCCAGTTCGATAAACTTATTTAAAGCAGCTTGGTTCATTTGCTTGAAGTGAATTTCAATTTTCTTTTCTTCATCACAAAAGAGGGCCGCAAAAGAGCCATGAAGTTGAGGGAACTCAGTATAGAATTCGGCCGGGTCATAGCATGAAAGCTCCATCAAAACAGTTTTATTTGGATTTTCTCTGAGGATTTCTTTTTTTTCTTCTTTTGTGCCAAAACCAAAATTAATCAGAATATTATCAAACGATACATTAGTCATACTTATAAAATCCTCTCTTGGATTTTCGGCCAAAGCGTTTTTCATCTACCATTTGTTTTTGAAGTTTGTGAGGAGCAAAGCGAGGCTCCCTCTTGTAAGCTTCCCATACCGAACAGGTGACGGAGTAGTTCACATCAATTCCAATAAGGTCCATGAGTTCAAAGGGGCCCATCTTAAAGCCACCCACAACTTTAAGAATTTGATCAACCTCTTTGACTTTATTTTCATCTTCATTTTCTACAATTCTTAAAGGTTCCCCATAAAAGTTACGGGCGACACGATTTACGATAAAGCCGGCTGAGTCCTTACAGAGGGCCGGTTTTTTATCTTTAGACTCAAACCAAGCGTAGAGGTCATTGCAGAGCTTTTCATCGGTTTTTTCACCTTTAATCACTTCGACAAGTTTCATTAAAGTCGCTGGATTAAAAAAATGCAGTCCCACAAAACGCGCTTTTCTTTCATTGGAGACAGCTTCGCTCATCAGGGTGATAGGAAAGCTCGAGGTATTTGATGACAGGATCGTGTGAGGGGCAAAGTGTTTATCAAGTTTGTGGAAGAGTTCTTTTTTTATTTCAAGATTTTCAATGATGGCTTCAATCACTAGATCAGTATTTGAGGATACCTGCTCCAGACTTTTCACTTCCAGCAGTTTTTTCATTTGATTCACTTGGCAGCTTGAAAGCTTTTCTTTTTCTACCAGTTTATCCCATGAAGCATGAATGGAGTTGAGAGCGTTTTGTAATTGTTCTGGCGAATTATCTACGAGCTCTACAAAACACATTTGCTGAGTAAACCACTGAGCGATGCCAGAACCCATGGTCCCGGCACCGATGACAACAATTCTTTGAAGATTCATGATCGATTAATGAAGGTATTCAAGAGGCTGGGCAGACTCAATATATTCAGGAACTTTTAATCCCCATTCTGCACATTTATCATTAATCTCTTTGACAAAGGCAGCGCGAACATCAGCATTCGAGCGATTTTTAAGTCCAAGTCTTTGGTAGATGTCATTCCCCTGGCCAGTGGATTTTCCAAAGGTATTCATCACTCTTGGCCACCATAGATTTAAGCGCTCTTGGAGGAAGGCCCGTTTTACTGGGTCTTTGGCCATTTCTTTCACGGTTTTATCACCATGGGCCAGATGCATGCTCTCTTCTTTACAGATTGTTCCAATAGCATTCTTCCAAGGGATGTATGATGAATTCAAAGTATCTTCAAGGACATGTCCTGCAGCTCGATCCATGAGGAAATTGAATAAACAGAAATCTTCCCAATGAGTGATTTGATAGTAAAAAATATTTACGCGCTTATCTTTTTTGGCGCGAGAAAAACCAATGTTGGCCAGGTCATTTGGAAGGCGCCAATCAAATTCATGCTTAAGCATATGCTCATGAGTTTTTTCACCAAGATCATCGAGAATTTTATAAATCACATGAGCGTGGCGCATTTCATCTTTTACAATTTGGGCCACGAGCACGCGCTCGTGAGCATTAGGAGCTTTGGCAATCCAAGGCATATACCCTAGTCCGCCAGCATATTCTGAGTCTGCTTGCATCCATAGAAGGTTCAGAAGATTTTTACGATAAATCTCTGGCATCTCAGAAGTGGCATCAAAGGTTTTACCATTTTTAATGTCATCAAAAAGTTTTAATTCATCAGTAGTATATTGGTTCATGGATTTCTCCTTTTAAATTCCTTTAAATTCCGGTTTTCTTTTTCCTAAAAAAGCTCCAACGCCTTCTTTGTAATCTTCAGAAAAGCCCAAAAAGCGTTGGACATATTTCTCACGGGCCAGAACTTCACCCAACTCTTTTTCCGCCGCAAACTGGAAGTTCTTCTTTACCATTTTTACGGACAGAGGTGGCAAGTTATTGATTTCCCCTGCAAGTTTTACAGCTTCTTCCAGCGGATTTTCGGCTACTCGGTTAAGCAGATTATACTCCAGCATCTGCTCTGAGAGAAGGGGCTTACCTAACAAGGCGAATTCCAAAGCCTTAGTGTTCCCCATTTGTCTAACTAGCATAAAGCTCATTCCAGCATCTGGAGCAAGACCAATTTGGCTAAACCCACTGATAAAGCGCACCCCAGGGGCCGCGACCTTGAGATCACAGGCCAGGGCCACAGAAAGACCTGCACCGGCCGCCACTCCTTGAATGGCAGCAATAATCAGTTTTTCTGAACTTTTAATGGCTTGAATCAGGGGATTCCACTCTGTTTCAAGCGTATGTCCAATATCAACCGGACCTTTCGTAGCATCGACGGTTCGATCGTTGAGATCTTGACCAGAGCAAAAAGCCTTACCTTCAGCGGCCAATATGATGGAGCGAACAGTGGAATCTTTATTGGCTTCTTTAATCGCTGAGATGATATCAAGTTTTCCCTGAACGTTCAGAGCATTATAAACTTGCGGGCGATTGATGGTGATGATCGCCGTCATGTTTTGAATGTCATATTTAAGCGTTTCAAAATTTTTCATCATATTCTCACGGAGTAAAATTTACGGGCTGACTCACTTCAGTCGTACCATGCCCTTGAGGCATTAAAAAAGTAATGGATCGTATTTGCTCGAGGACGCAGGCATGAAAATTTGGATCCTTGAAATCTGTGGATTCAATTTTTTCATCCTGAACTTTGCCTTTTTCATCAATTAAAAAATGAACCTTCATGGAGCCAATTTTTTTATGATTTTTGCCTAGATAAGAATCACTTTCTAAAAAACACTGAGTGTATTGGCGCTGACGAGACAGCAGGCCAAAGCGAATCGGATCTTTTTTTTGGTCCACCTCATGATGACTGGAGCAGGCGAATAATGATAAAAGAATGAGAAGACTAAAGACCTTCATACTTAGGCTCTCTTTTTTCCATGAAGGCTTTCATGCCTTCTTTCTGATCTTTAGAAGCAAAAGTGAGATAGAAATTTCTTCTCTCATAATCCATGCCATCTTTAAGAGATGTTTCAAAGGCCATATTCACGGCTTCCTTGGCCAGTCTCACAGCAATTGGGGCGCGGTTAGCAATGGTTTTAGCGATTTCAAAAGTTTCTTGTAAAAGAGTTTCTGCCGGAACCACTCGCGCCACCAGACCATCTTTTTCAGCTTGGTAGGCGTCCATCATATCTCCCGTGAGAACGGCGAGCATCGCCTTGGATTTTCCAATCGCCCGAGTCAGGCGCTGAGTCCCACCAGCTCCCGGGATGGTTCCAATTTTAATTTCGGGTTGACCGAATTGGGCCTTATCTCCTGCGATGATAAAATCACAAAACATGGCCAGCTCACAACCTGCACCAAGAGCAAAACCATTGACGGCCGCGATGATGGGCTTTGAGATGAGTGGAAGCTGCTTCCAGGTGCGCAGACGCTGATCTTTTATTTGATCAATGGGCCCAGCTTCGGCCAGCTGATTAATATCGGCCCCGGCAGCAAAAGCGCGCTCATTTCCAGTGAGGATAATCACTCGCACATCTTTATCATCCTCAAGGATGAAGAGTGCATCCATAAGATCTCGCATGAGATCCGTCGAAAGTGCATTAAGCACTTGAGGGCGATTCAATTGAATAAGAGCAATGTGAGCATGGTCACGGTAGTTTTTTGTAACCAAAATATTTTCGTAATTTTTCATAACTTGAAGCCTCATTTACCTTTAGCGTCATAGGGGAGTGTTGGCTGCCACTACCATAGCGAGAGAGAGGTAAAGATGTCAAAAAAAGCAGCGCAAAAGGCGAGGGATTTTAACCGAATCGCCCTTCAATATAGGCCGCTGTTCTTTCTTGTTTAGGTTGAGAGAAAAGTTCCTGAGTCGGACCCATTTCGATGAGTTCACCCATGTACATGAAAATAGTCTCATCTGAGACTCTTTTCGCCTGACTCATAGAGTGGGTCACGATGATAATGGAATAATCTTTTTTCAGATCCTTAATGAGCGTCTCGATGGCTTCAATCCCGGCTGGATCGAGGGCCGAACAAGGTTCATCTAGAAGAAGGAGCTTAGGCTTAAGAGGAAGTAGTCGAGCGATACAAAGTCTTTGTTGCTTCTCTAAACTCAGAGTCAGGGCCGAGCGATGGAGTTGAGACTTAAGATCCTCCCAAAGGCCGACGCGCTTGAGAGCACTTTCTACCATGGCATCAAGCTCTTTAGAGGTCACTTTTCGCATGTGAGTTCTTGCGCCAAAAATAACATTTTCATAAATCGAAAGCGGCAAAGGATTTGGTTTTTGAAAGACCATTCCTACTTGGCGTCTCAGTTCAGGCAGAGCGACTGAAGGGTGGTAAATATCATGGCCAAAAACCTGGATACTTCCATTGTGAGCGACAACACCAGAGCGCTCATTGATGCGATTAAGGCATTTGAGGAAGGTACTTTTCCCACATCCACTTGGCCCAATCAGGGCGGTGATTTTATAAGAGGAAATGTTAAAGGATAAATCCTTCAGCGCCTGAAAATTTCCATACCAGAAACTGAATTCATTAGTATTAACGACGTAGTGTGTACTAGGCATAAATCACCCGAATAAACCTTCAATATAATTTTTAGTTCTTTCATCTTTAATCACACCACTAAAGAGATTAGTGTTTGTGTCTAAATCCAAAATTTCTCCATGAAGCATCATGGCCGTTCTATCACCAAGGCGCTTCGCCTGGTTAATAACATTGGTCACCATCACAATCGTCATGTGTTCTTTGAGTTCATGAAGAACAGCTTCAATTTTCATTGTCGTCACTGGATCAATGGCGATTGAAAATTCATCCAGACAAAGAACTTCCGGATGATGAGAGAGGGCCCTGGCGATAGTGAGGCGCTGCTGCTGGCCTCCAGAAAGTTTCGTGGCAAGGGTATTAAGGCGGTCCTTGACTTCATCCCAAAGAGCGGCTTTTTTTAGGCAATCCTCGAGGATAAAATCTAATTCGGCCTGATCCTTACACCCGGCCATACGAGGAGCATATGTGACATTTTCTTTAATCGTCATGGGAAGACCAACAGGCAAAGGAGAAACCATGCCTATGCGTCGTCTGAGAAAAGTGGAGTCTTCATCTTCGTAAATGCTCACGCCATCTAATAAAATATCTCCCTTGATGGAGACTTCATTATTAAAGTCAGTCATGCGGTTTAGGCATTTCAGAAGTGAGCTTTTCCCAGAGTTCGCAGGTCCAATGATGGCCAGAACTTCATTTTGATAAATATCAAGATTTAAATTATTGATGATATCTTTTTTACCATAGCTGATGCCTAAGTTTTTTATTTCAATTTTCTTTTTCATCTTACCATTTCCTCTTTGTACGGAAATATGTTCTGAGAATAACAGCAATACTATTAACCGATAAAATAAGCATAATAAGCACAAGGGCCGTTGCAAAAGGGTAAGCTTCTGGAACACCTACCACTTGAGTTGAAATGGTAAAGAGATGCATGGACAGAGACATACATTGATCAAAAACACTCTTGGGAAGAAAAGGGAGGTAGAAAGCGACTCCGGTAAATAGGATCGCCGCTGTTTCACCCGCTGAGCGTCCGACAGAAAACACCACACCCGTCAGAATCCCTGGAATCGAATTAGGCAGGACGATATGACGGATGGTTTGGAGCTTACTCGCCCCAACATTCCATGAAGCCTCTCGATAGGATTGTGGCACGGCCTTGAGTGATTCCAATGTCGACGTAATGATCACAGGTAAATTCATGACAGCGAGAGTGAAAGAAGCAGCAAGGATACTCGTCCCCATTTTTAAAAATAGGACGAAAGCTCCAAGTCCAAAGAGGGCATGAACAATACTTGGAACCCCAGCTAGATTAAGGATGGCCAGTCGTATAATGCGAGTCAGTTTACCGTCTTTAGCGTATTCAGAAAGATAAATCGCCGCAATAACACCGAGTGGACAGGCCACAAGAACACTGATGATCACAAGCCAAAAGGTGCCTACGATGGTTGGAAAAATTCCACCCGCAGTCATTCCTTTGATAGGATCTTGAGTTAAAAAATCCCAGCTTAATACTGGGGAGCCTTTAATAAAGAGCCAAAAGATAATCCCGAGGGCCGGTAAGAAAAGAAAAAAAGTAATAAGACTCAAAAGATTTTTAAAATTCTTTTCTTTAATCTCTTTATTCAGAAGATGAAGACTTGGATTAAACATATATTACTTCTTTTTCCCACGGATGAGATAATCGGCCGTGAGGTTAACGATGAAAGAAAGAATAAAGAGGACAAGTCCAATCGCAAAAAGTGATTGATAATGCTCGCCACCCTTAGGTGATTCACCTAATTCTGCAGCAATCGTCGCTGTCAGTGTTCTTCCTGGATCAAAGATACTTTCAGGGATTTGAATCGAGTGTCCAGTGGCCATAAGAACCGCCATGGTTTCACCCAAGGCCCGACCTACTCCAAGAAGGGCCGCTGCCATGAGACCATTTTTAGCTGCTGGTAAAAGAACCCGTGTGGCGACTTCCCACTTTGTGGCCCCCATACCCTCAGCTGCCTTTCGATAAGTTTCTGGAACTGCTCTTAAGGCATCTTCACCAACTGAAACAATAAGAGGTAAAGACATGAGTGCAAGAATCACAGAAGCATTGAGGATATTGAGTCCAATCGGAACATTAAATGAGTAAATAATGAGGGGATTAATCATCATAATCGCAATAAAGCCCCATACGACTGAAGGGATGGCGGCCAGAAACTCAATGAGGATTTTATAAATTTCTCTGAGCTGCGGATGACAAAATTCAGAAATATAAAAAGCACAGGCCAGCCCAAGGGGCACAGCGATGAGCATGGAAAGGAATGTGACAAGTATTGTTCCGACAAGCAAAGCAAGAATTCCGTATCTGACTTTCACCACAGAAGCCGGATACCATTCTTGTGAAAAGAAAAATTCTTTGAAATCAAATTTACTGATGAGAAATGGGGCCGATTCTTTGAGAATAAAAAATAAAATCGCAATGATGAGGACAATGGAGCTTAGTCCTGCCGCTTTAATAATAAACTCAATCACTCTTTCAGAGAGAGGTTTATTACTTTTTTTCTGCCGCCACTCCATCGCTAAGGGAGCAGCTGATTCTAGCTTCTTTTCCATAATTATCTCTTTGGAGCAGGTACGTAACCTGAATTGATGGTAATTTTTTGGGCCTCTTCACTTTGAGTCCATTCCATATACGTTTTCACTTCTTGAGAAGGATCACCTGATGTGTACATGTAAAGCTCACGTGAAATAGGGTAAGTTTTTTTCATCGCTGTTTCGAGAGTCGGAAAGACACATTCGCCATCAGCTTTTTTTGAAATACAAACTGCTTTGACGTGTTTTGAAAGATAACCCATCCCAGAGTATCCAATGGCACAGGGAGTTTTCTCGACAAGATCAATTGACTCTCTCGAGCCATTGAGGTCCATTGAACCAAGCTTTAAATCTCTTTTCTTCCCTAAAATAGCTTCGCGAAAATATTGGTAGGTTCCTGAATTTGACTGACGAGAAACGCGGATAATTTTATTGCTCTGACAACCTGGAACAACTGTTCCTCGGACATCACTCCAGTACACACATTTACCGCCCTCACCATAAATGCAGGCGACTTCTTCAAGACTAAGTCCAGTCAAAGGATTTTTTGGATGAACAAACACCGCTAAAGCATCCATCCCAACAACAAACTCCTGAACTTGTTTTCCATTATTTTTAAGCGCCTCTTCTCTCTCCTCATCCTTCATCGCTCGGGATGAATTTGCAATATCAACAGTTCCATTGATGAGGGCCGCAATCCCAGTTCCTGATCCACCACCTGACACGGCCACTGCAACTTGAGGATGAACTTTTTTATATTCTTCGGCCCAGGCCTGGGCAAGATTGACGAGAGTATCGGATCCCTTGTTTTGTATAATGAGAATATTTGATTTATCCGAACAGCTCCACAGCAGGAGACTGAACACAATACAGGCCAAACGCATAAGAAAACTCCAATTTCCGCCCATCATAGACTGAGAGAGAGGCAATTGGGAGTAGAGATTTTATTTCTTAACCTACTCTTAACTAAGAGAGAAAATCTTTACAATCTTGCCCCTAAAGTCTAGAGTCTTTTCAATATGTTATCTCATGAATTAATCATTCTTTGTTTGGCCTCTTTAGGGGCCGGTTTTGTAGATTCTATCGTTGGGGGAGGTGGACTGATTCAGCTTCCGGCCCTGATGATGATTCTTCCTCAGTACCCAGTCGTCACGATACTTGGTACGAACAAGCTCGTTTCCATGACCGGCACCGCATTTTCTGCCTACAGATTTTCCCGTGAAATTCCTTTGCTTAAAAATCTCCTTTTACCGGCCGTGATCAGTGCTTTTTTATTTTCTTTTTTGGGAGCATGGACTGTTTCAATTTTAAGTAGTCATTTTTTGAGACCGCTTTTTATGGGGCTCATGCTGATGGTTTTTATTTTCACTCTCAAATATAAAAATTTTGGTTTGATTGATCACCAAAGAGTGACTCAAATTGCAATCTGGAAACCCATTTTGATTGGATCATTTTTAGGTTTTTATGATGGCTTCTTTGGGCCAGGAACAGGGACTTTTCTTATCATTGCTTTTGTAGGTCTGGTGGGGATGACTTTTGTTCAAGGTTCAGCTTATGCCAAAGTCATCAATCTCACGACCAACCTGGCCGCTCTCTTACTTTTCTCGCTGAAAGGAACTTTTTTATTTTCCTATGCTCTGCCGATGATTGTGTTTAATGTTTTAGGCGCCATGCTAGGAGTGAGATTAGCTCTACTGAAAGGAAATACTTTTGTCAGAGGCCTTTTGAGAATGATTATTTTATTCACCATTCTCAAGTTAGGGCATCAAATTTATCTAGAGAATTTATAGGTATCCACGTTTAATTTGATCTCTTTCAATGGCATCAAAAAGGGCTTGAAAATTTCCGTTTCCAAAGCCCCAATGATTTTTTCTTTGAATGTATTCAAAAAACAATGGTCCGATATAGGTATCAGAAAAAATTTGTAAGAGATAACCTTCAGCATCCCCATCGGCCAGCAGGTTCAGACGTTCAAGCACCTTAAGATCTTCCGTCACCTTGAAAGGACGATTTGGAATATCTTCATAATATGTCGAAGGCACATTTAAGAATTTGAGATCTCTCTCTCGAAGCTCAGCAACAGTTGAAATAATATCTGGAGTCATGAGAGCAATATGCTGAACTCCTGGCCCTTTATGAACATCCAAAAATTCTTGAATTTGGGATTTTCCACCTTCTTTTTCTGGCTCATTAATAGGGATAATAATCGAGTTGTCTGCAAGTTGAACCACTTTAGAGTTGAGACCCGTTTTAGTTCCCTTGATGTCAAAATATCTTGTCTCGATAAAACCATAGGTGCGTTTATAAAAATCTACCCAATGATCCATTTGTCCTTTGGGGACATTATTTGTGAGATGGTCAATACGTGAGACTCGCATCTTTAAAGGGCGGCCCACAGGATCATTATCGATGGTTTTAAATCCTGGCCTAAAATCAGTTGAAGGTCGCTCGACAAATTCATTGATGACATCCCCAAAACCTTGAATCGAAGCGGTTTTAATGGGACCGTTTTCAGTCTGTTCTAGTTTGAAATCCTGAATGAGTTTTGCCCCATTTTTAAGCGTGATATCTAAAGCCTTCTCAACGTTTTCGACTTGGAAAGAAATTTTACTGACTCCCTCGCCATGATGATTAAAATATTTTCGAGAAAGAGCGCTTGAATCTGAATCTGCCTTCACTAAAAATCGGACCTGCCCCTGAGTGTAGAGCTTTGAAGTCGTGGATTCTGCGGTTTGAATAAATCCCAAGTTACTAAAGAGATTTACAGTGGGGGAGTTGAAGCTATCCACAGTAAATTCTAAGTGATCAATCCCTTTGAGACCCGCAGGATTTTGTGACATAAAAAACTCCACATTAAACGATTTATTAAATTAGTTAAAAATTACTTTTTCTCTTTAAACTTGTCGATAACCCTTAGGCTTTTTCTTTTGATGGGAGGCCTGTGGGAGGGTAAAGCAGTCTTCTTTAGTGATGGGTTGAAAATAATCCGCCTCTTCCACTAAAACCGCTGCCGTTGTTGATTCCACAGCGCAAATCTCAACTCGAACCCCTTCGGATTTAAGGTGGCGAACGAGTTCGACATAATCTGAATCACCCGACAGGATAATGATCGCATCAACTTTACTGGCAAGTTGAGTGGCATTAATGGTCAGGGGGATGTCCGCGGATTTATGACAAGGTCTCACAGATCCAAAATATTTACTGTGCAGTCTTTCAGCGAGTTTAGAGGAAATATTTTTTCCTTCCCGGAAATAGATAAGGCGGTTAAGACCTCGGCCATTGAGTAATCTGGGGATGAGCACATCAAAATTGATCATGAGACTACTGTTTCTGTATTCAGATTCAAGTGAGCGCTCAATATTGTTTCCATCAACTAAAACCGCCACGGACTGGGCTATATTAATAGGTGTTTTTTCTTCCATTTTTTAAGTCCTTGAATTTACTTTTTGTTCATTGAACATATGTTGAGAGCGGAGTATAACCTAGAAATATAACATTTGGGATTGAACGATGGGCCATAAAATACTCAACGGAAACGAGCTTCTCATTCAGGGTGCCTTAGAGGCAGGATTTCAACTGTATACAGGTTATCCTGGATCACCTTTGGCGGATTTCTTCAACATTCTTTATGAACAAAAAGATGAGTTCCATAAAAAAGGAATTCGTGTCGTTATTGCCAATTCTGAGGCCAATGCTGCGGCCATGGCTTCCGGAGCAAAAATGGCCGGGCAAAATGTTTTAGTCGCCATGAAATCCATGGGCCTCCATGTGGCCTCCGATGCTCTTTCTGTTGGTAATTTTGCCAATCCGAGTGCCGATAAAAAATCTGGAGTGGTGGTGGCCGTGGGTGATGATCCTTGGTCGATTTCAACCTCAACCCCAGCTGACTCACGTTATTTATTTAAACATCTCCACATTCCTTTTCTTGAGCCTTCAACTCCTCAGGAGTTAAAGGACTGGATGAGTAAAGCCTTGGAACTTTCTCAGGAAAGTTCGGTGTACGCTGGAATTCTCCTCACGACTTTTATGGCCGAAGGAGGAGGACGAGTTGAAATGGGTGAAGAGAAAGTGATTGATCAAAAACCAATGACGCTTCTTCCTCATGAGTTTAACCTCTCTGCTCATGTGATGGTTCCACCCAATTCACTTCTTGCGGACAAGGACATGATCCTTAGACGTTTCCCACAAGTCAAAAAAGTCATTGAAGACCTCAATCTTGATCAAGAGTTTGGAAACTCAAATGCCCAGATCGGATTAATCTCCTCTGGTGCAGTCTTTGAAACTCTCAAGCAAGTGCTTGAAGAGTCTGACCTGATGCAAGACCTGGCGCTTTATAAGGCGGCGACTTGTTACCCCTTTAATGAAGCCACACTCGTTGCTTATTTAAAAAAATTAAAACACCTCATTGTCGTTGAGGAAAAACGTGGATTTCTTGAAGGTGAACTCAAAGAACTCGCTCATCGTCATGGACTTGATCTTTTGATTCAGGGTAAGGAAATAAAAACAGACCATGGTCTTCAAGAGGGCTTTCCTGCCTTTGGTGGTTTAAGTTATGAAATCATTTACGCTAAACTGACTCAATTTTTGGATCAAATTGAGTGGAAGAAATCGGGACAAACTTGCTGGGAAAGTCTTCCGTCTCCTTTGAAGTTAGATGTTCTCAGCCCCAAGCGTCTTCCCACTTTTTGCCCTGGGTGTCCTCACCGAGAAACCTTAAGTGTGATGAAGGATGTGAGAGCTTCTCTGGCCGAAAAAAATATTCAACTTATTTCTCATGGTGATGTTGGTTGTTACTCACTTTCATTCTTAGAACCTTTTAAAGAAATGCATGATCTTTCGGCCATGGGCCAAGGGGGATCTTTAGGGGCGGGGACCGATTTATTTACCACGAACCCTTCTGTGGTTCTAATGGGGGACTCAACCTTCTTTCACTCAGGCATGACCTCTATTTCGAACTCGGTTCAAATGGGTCATAATATCACTTATATCCTTCTTGATAATGACAATACGGCCATGACTGGTCACCAAGTGACTCCTCGAACTGGAGTTTCTGTCGAAGGTCTTTCTCGACCTCGACAAAACATGCTTGATGTCGCCAAATCTCTGCAAGTGACTGAGGCGATCGAAGTCAATCCATCTGATCGCTACTTTTATAAAAATCTTTTGCTAGAAATTATTCAGCGACCTGGCGTGAAAGTGATTGTTTCAAATAAAGAATGTGGACTTACTTTTCACGGTCGAAAGAAAAGAGAAGATCGAAAAATTTTTAACAGTGGTAAAACCCAAGAAGTAAAAGAATTTTACCAAATTAATACCTTGGCCTGTGAGGATTGTCGGGCCTGTGTGGAGATGACTGGTTGTCCTGGACTCTCTCAGACAAATGATGCTTATGGCACTAAGGTCATGATAGATCCACAAATCTGTGTTGCTGATTCTTATTGCACAAAAATTAAGGCCTGCCCAAGCTTTGAACTTGTGAAGGTTTATGATTATCATCCTACGAAGTATAAAAAAGAAAATCAGGTTCAATCAGATTGGTCTATTCAATTACCATCGATTAATAAAAATCTCGATCTTATTGCAACAGGAGAAGATTACCGCGCCATTGTTATTGGTGTCGGTGGCTCTGGTGTGACAACAATTTCTCGTGTGATCGCAGAAGCTGCAAGCTCCATGGGCGGAAGAAATGATCTTGATTTTAAGTTTGTCGATCAAAAGGGACTGGCCCAAAGAAATGGCTCAGTGATAAGTCATTTAAGCTTATTCAAAAAAGGCAAATCCCAAGGACAAGTTGTTCCCCTGGCCTCTGCTGATTTAGTCGTATCTCCAGATCTTTTAGAAGGGTCTCGTGCGGTAGAATTTTTATCCGAGAGTGGACTTTTGATTGTGGATTCTGATTATCAAGTTCCACTTTCTATCCTTCTTGATCGTGGGATTGATCATGAAGTGGTCACTCCTGAAGTCCTTCAAAAAGAACTACAAAAGAAGCTCCAGCAGCGTCTTATTATGGCACCGATGAAATCCATGTGCTTTGAAAAGTTTCAGCGTCCTGTCTATGCCTCGGCGATGGTTTTAGGTATCGCTTTTCAGGCCGGCAAGCTTCCCTTCGGCTTAGCAGATCTTGAAATGGCGATTAAAAATTCTGTGCCCAAAGCAGAATTTGCTCCCAATTGGGAAGCTTTTCAAATGGGCCGAGATTGGTTTGAAAAAAATAAAATGAGTCCTGTGGAAGTCAGTCAGACTCAAGCAGGACACTCGTTTGAGTTAATTACACAAAGTACGGCACTGGTGGCCTATCCATGGCAATCTCAAGAAAAGTTTAAAAACCTTCTGACAAGTTACACGAAACTTCTGGTGGAGCATTTTCCACAGCTCTCAAGATCATTTCTTGCTCAATACGTCCATGACATCATCGTTTTTGATCAGGGTAAAAGCCTGCCTTCTTTTTACCAACAGGCGATTGATCTCAAAAAAATCTACGAAGGTGAAGAATTGAGTCTGGCCCTAAGATTACTGGCAAAAACATATTGGATTAAGGATGAAGTGTTTGTTTCTCACTTGATGATATCACCGCTCAAAAAATCAGTGGATGAAGCAAATTACCGGGAGCTCGGGGCGAAATTTGAAGTGGTTCATATTAACCGACCGGCCTTTGATCTCTGGGGAAAGAAAATTGAATTTGATTTCTCTCCAAAACCTTGGATGCTTAAAGTCATGCGGCATTTACGCCTTTTACGGATTTTAATGCCAGATTGGCATAAAAAAGAGAAGGCGATCTCAGCATCCATTCGTGAACAATTATTTAAGCAAAAACAATCTCATCATCATTTAAAAGAGCTTGATAGCATTAAAGGCTATCGTGATGTTCGCTATAAAATGGCGGATAAGTATTTAGGCAAAATATTATGAGCAAGATTATTGACGCTGTTTCAATCGTCATAACTTGTGGAGATGAACTTTTTGCGATTCAAAGACAAAATTTTCTTAAAGCTTTTCCAGGCTATTGGGCCTTTCCTGGGGGAAAAGTTGAGCTCCATGATGAATCTTTTTATCAAGATCATCCCTTCACCAAAAGTATTGATCCCCGCCTATTTGGAGCGGCCGTGAGAGAAGGCAAAGAAGAGTTAGGCATTGATCTGGCCCAAGAACTCCTTCTCGGAAATATTGAACGCATTGATTATTTAGGCCTGGCAGTCACTCCAGATTTTAATCCCTTTCGTTTTGCGACGACTTTTTTTCGCTTTCACTTAAAGCAAAAATATGAATTTATAGTTGATCACAATGAGGCGAAAGTTGCCCAATGGATGAAAGCTTCAGATTTATTAAATCTGTATGCTCAAGGTCAAATCCTGGCCGTTCCACCAGTCATTAAAGTTATACAATGCCTGGGTGAGAATCCTGACCTCACGACAATCGATGATCTCAATTTTCATTATGATCATGATAAATACGTGCCTTTTATTGAATCACTCAAATCGGTTAGGCAACTGATGCCTCTTTCCCATACGCTCCCTCCGGCCACGCGGACAAATGCCTTTCTGATTGGCGATGATGGTCCTAAAATTCTGATCGATCCTTCTCCACAAGACAAAGAAGAATACTTTAAACTTAAAAATACCATCGATCTTTTTGGTCTTGATAAAATTCTCCTCACTCATCATCATCCCGATCATCATGAACATTCGGTGGAGCTCGCCCGAGAATATAAAGTTCCCATGTTGATGAGTGAAGATACCCATCGAAGATTAGGCTATAAACTTCCTCATTATTTTGAAGGTGTTGAAATCCATCTCGTCAAAGAGGGGGATGTCATTACGGATTGGCTGGGAAGAAAAGTGCTCGTTTATGAGGTTCCTGGTCATGATGAAGGCCAAATAGCACTGGCCCCAGATGATATGAGTTGGTTTATCGCTGGAGATCTTTTTCAGGGAGTGGGGACTGTTGTGATCGGTGATGATGAGGGGGATATGGCCAAATATTTTGCCACTCTTGAAAGAGTCATCGCCTTAAGTCCCAAAGTTCTTTTTCCATCCCATGGAATAGGACTTGGGGGAGTGAACATTCTTGAAAATACTCTTGAGCATAGAAAGCTTAGAGAAAAGCAAGTTCTGCATTTCCATCAGGAAGGGCTCGGTGTGGATGAGATGCTAGAAAAAATTTATGAGAAAGTAGATGAGCGACTGTGGCCATACGCTCGTAAGAATATTTCAAAGCACTTAGAGAAATTGAAGACAGAAGGATTGATTTAGTTTTTCAAATCTGAAACGCCTTGTTTTAGTAACTAAAACAGCTGGGCCCCTGTTCAATCTTCAAGCTATCGTATTTATTTGAATTTGAGGGTTTTACTTTCTTGGCATTGTTCATGCTTAGATGATTCCAAACCAAATTTTTTGGCGAAACATCTAGGAGGATTTATGACAAATAAAATTTTAGTTCTTGCGATTTTTTCAGTTTTCTCAGTTTTGGGCTTTAATGTACTAAAAAATACTTCGGCTACAAAAGAGTTAGCTAAAACTCAGTTAAAGTACTCTGGTGCAACTCAATCAGCATTTAATGATGAGTCTTTGCATGCTGGAGTCGGTGGAACATGGTCTGGTGCTGGACCTATTGGTGGCAAACGCTAATGATTTGCCCCAGATCTTAAATAAAGACCTGGGGCAAATAATATTTTAATAGGGAATGAAAAATGATCTTAAAGGGATTAAATATTTTAACGGCACGAGAGTTTTTAAATTTAATCACTGCTGTTAATTGGGGGACGGAAAAGAATTTCACCACTGATGGCCTAAATTTGGCAATTTCATCCTCGACTCAAATCTATGGCATCCGAAACGACAATGGAGAGCTGGTCGCAATCTCAAGAGTCTTAAGTGACAATTATCTCTTTTCAACTGTTCCAGAAATACTCGTTCATCCTGATTATCAAAAAAAAGGATTTGGTAAAATGTTGATGGAGGAAGTTAAGAAAGATTTCTCCCATACCGCTATTTTTTTTGGAGCTCAACCTGGGAATGAAGGTTTCTTTGAAAATTTAGGTTTTCAAAGAGGGATGCAATCTTTTACTTCTAATAGGGAACTTCCTAAAACTTGATCTTTGCGTATATTCTATCTAACGCTAAACTGTAATCATTTGAAGATAAGATCGTGAATGTTCCATCTTGATTGATCCCAATCAATGAAGTCCCTGAAGCCATTTTCCCGACTGAAAAGAAAGTACCTTCTTTCAGGTAGCCACCCCAGCAAGACCCTTCTTTAGTGCAAGGAAGCTTATTTAAATCAATTTTTTTAATTCTTTCTTCAAGTTCATGAATGTTTCCAATAATACCAAAGGCGGAATCGAATATTTCATTTCGAAGTGGACGCTTAGAAGCCTTGATGAGTGAGCTGTCTTTTAATTTATTTATTTCGAAATTTTCTTTGTTCTTACTCAATTGGTGAATGTGATTCCCCACCAAAACATAATTAATATTACTGTAGAGATATCCTTTGTTGTGACTAATATCATAGAGGTTTTTCAACTCTTTAACTTTGTCATCATAAGGCCTATCTATAAGACCACTTCGATGAAATAAAAGTTCATTCAGTGTTAACCTGGATCCATCTTTGATTATTATTTTATCGTCTCGACTGAGAAGACCTTTTTTTTCTAGCTCTAGAACTTTAATCGCCGTTATGAGCTTCGTTATGGATCCATATTCAATTTGGATGTTTGACAAATCCCTAGGGTCGACTTGAGTTATCTTATTTGCTTGAATAATCTCTGCAAGATTGTTTTTTTCTTTCATCGCGAAATGATAAATGAGAACTTTTGAGTCCGTTTTTAAGCTCGATTGAAGGTTTTTTAAATCTTCAGGGGGTAAATAATCAGATCTTAATTTATTTGGGCTTATGGCAAGAAGAACTACGATGAAAAGTATGATGAGAGATATGATCCCCATGATGATCTTTTTTGATAGAAGCTTCAAACGTTCTTTAGCAAAAAAAAGATCATCCTTCGTCAGAAAGATAGAATAATTAAAAATCATGACCAAAGAAAACATAATCAATCCGATATGAAAGGCGATTCCTATATGGATTAGTACTCCTAGTGCTAAGGGAATTAGTCTCCATCTCGCAATCGGAAGTAGTGTGAACAGAAGCAATTGGGCGATAATTGTTGAGTAAGTGAGGATATTTACGATGAGAGGAAATGTTGCAAAGAGGTCAATCAGAAGCGAACTATAGAATTTATCGATTTGAACAATATAATGGAGTGCGGTCCCATTTTGCCAAAGCGATCCAGCCATCTTTGATATGAAAGCACAGAAATAAACGATGAGGATTTGGGCCTGAATGGCCCTGACTGCAAATCCTTTAATGAGTTTGGTTGATTCCCCCCATTTTATGGGAACATCCATAAGAATGGCGTAGAAGAGGCTCAGATGCATAAGATTATTTCCGCCATCCTGTACCGTCCAGGCCTTGGCATCTAATAACCACACAAAGTACCAGAGCATAAATCTAAGTAGTAGATTTCTTCTCCCAAGAAGGAAATACAGAGCGAGGACAAGAGTTGAAAAAAAAACGAAAGGTGTTATTGAGGGATACAATGTCAAAAGGTCTAAGTAAAACGGCAGCTCTCTCCCATATACTTGACGGCTTAATATCAAGTTTTCCGTCGATCCCCATAATGATTCATATAATGGTATTTGAAAGATAAAATTGAGAATGATCCAAAGACTTGTTAACGAAGTGAAAATATGAATTCGAAAGTCGAGATCTTTGACTTCTTTAAAGAACTTATCCATTAGTCTAACTCCAGAAGCTCAACTCCCTTATTGGGAATAGTGTATTCTGAATTAAAGGCTTTTGCGTGTTCTATATATATTGCTAACTGATGAGGTCTAGAGCGACAAACATGGTATCCAAGATTTTGAGCCTTTATGTAGGCATCTTCTTTTTTTATCCATAATTTAAATTTCTTTTCACACTCACTGAGTCCAAATTGTGAACAACGAGTTTCTTCTAAAAAATCAGATCTTAATTTTATAATCGCCGCACTGATTGAATTGAACAAGAAAATAGATTTTTGTAAATGAACAAAAGGAAAAGTGGAATTTCTTTTTAAAATATCTTGAGTCGGGTCTATCCAGTCTTCACTGCTCATACATTTCATGACCAATCTCGCGGAAAAAGTGAGTGGTTCCGGTGCGAAAAGGTGCCATCTTTGTTCAAAAATGGGCTCTACATATTTTGAGACCCATGGATTGGTTAATTTTTTTAAATGACCATCTGGTAACATGTAAATTGATATACAGAGAAAATGAAAAATAAAAATAATGATTAAATAATTTTGTCTGGTCTTCAAGTTGTCAGTTTTTGAATAAATTCCCCACGAGGAGTGGGGAATTTATAATTAGTTCAAATGTGTCTGATGAATATAAAGACGAAAAATTTTATCTTTAGTTCGGCGGATGGAGAAATTTCCACTTTCTTTTTGTTCAACCAGGAATTGGTAATACTCAGGACGTGTATCAGCTATTTCTAAAACTGATTTTCCTTCAAACTCACCAAAATCAATCACAACGCGATCTTCTTCAATAATACCTGTTAGTGGACTTTGCTCCTGGGCCATGATTCCCTCCTTGGAATACTTGGACAAGTTTTAAATGTCTTATACTTTTATTTTGATGGATTTCGAAACACTTTGAAAAGCTTAGTTTTTAAAAAATTGTCTGAGAAATGAAATGAGTGCTTTAAATTCTTGAGGGTAATCATCAGCCATCATCTTCTTGATCACTTCAAGTGATTGATAGAGTGAAAGGCTCCGTCTGTAGGGGCGTTCATGAGTCATCGCCACGATAATATCAAACACTGCTACTAAGGTACTCTCGAGTCCGAGAATCATATCCGGATCGGAGAGTGAATGACTCTCACCAGAGATGATCGCCTTCATTTTATCATTCAGAAAATGATGATGCTTGATAAGGTTAAGATAATTTTTTGCAAGTGGTATTCTGCCCTCTAAGAGATCAAAAGAAAAATCAGAGTGGTTAGCAAAAAGATCTCTATCATTTTCAGGCAAATTTTTCAGTTCATACTTATGATGGGGAATCATCGAGAGCCCAATATCTTTAAAGTAGCTTGTCAGAAAAAGATTTTGAATTTCTTTATCATGGAATAAGTGAGTCGCTTGGAGAAATGAGAGGAGTAAAACTGAAGAAAGCAACGGTTGAGTGAGGGTGTAATGAAAATTCTCTTGATTGATGTTGCTATAAAATTGGGACTGATGCTTCTTCTGATCGATTAAAAATTTACCCAGATTTTGAGAGCTTTGAAATTGCAGCATTAAAAGTTTGTCATTATGGGGATTTTGATAAAGGTTATTTAAATTAAGCGTTAGAAGCTTCATCCCCTTCGTTCCATTTTCAATAGGATCTCCTATGGAAAGGGAACGAGTGATTTTAATCAGAGCATTTTCTAAGTTTTCTTTAATCTCTTCCTCATCAGTTCCATAGACAAAAACTTCACGATAGGAGCTCTTAATGAGTTGAGTGATTTGATCTTTTGTTGGAATTGATCCTTGTTCTATAACCGGCATGAAGATGCCATCATGAAAGATATAAACCGGATGACTGAGTTTTCTCGCCAGATGCAATTCACCCACCATAATGGGTTTTAACTTTAATTGAAGTCGATGATGATAGTTGTAGGAATTAATATTTAGAGGCATTGGCCTGACTCCATTAAATGAATTGTATCATCAAATGGGGCCAGGAAATTTAAAAAATTAGTGCTGTTTTATGATTTGGGCCAGAAATTCAGTGAAAGAGTGGCCATTGGCCTCCATCATTTTTGGAAACATAGAGATGGGTGTGAGTCCGGGAAACGTATTGATCTCATTTAAGTAAATGTTTTCATTATCTAAAAAGAAGTCAATTCTTGAAAGATGTCGAATCTTCAGCCCATGATAAAGCTTAGTCGCATAGTCAGTCATCGTCTTGACCTGCTCTGGTGTCAGATAGGTTGCCCGTGTCTCAGTGGTTGTTTGACTGACCTGTGAGTATTTCTCCTCGTAGGAATAAAATTTAGATGGGCAAATAATTTCTCCAGGGTAAGAGAGTAGGAGTTGGCCGTTAAACTCATAAACCGAAATTTCTAATTCCCTTGGATGCAGTCTTTTTTCAATAAGAACATACGGAGAATAAAGAAAAGCCTTTTTAATTGTTTCAATCGGATCATGATCTTTTTGGACAAGATAACAACCCACAGAGGAGCCTTGGTTAGAGGCTTTAACCACAACATCTCCGTGTTTTTGGCAAAAATCTTTAGCGCTTTGAAGATTTTTATCGGATAGATCAGAGATAAAAATATAAGGAGTGTTGGCAACGCCTAGAGCAGTCGCCCAGAGCTTGGTGGTGATTTTATTAAAACACATCTTACTCGTTTCAGCATTACATCCAAGATAGGGGAGTCCTTGCATTTCAAAGTAGGATTGAATATCCCCAGTTTCTCCTGGGTATCCATGGATGCACGGAATAGCAAAATCAAACTTTTTTGGTTCTAGTGTGAAAGCTTTTCCTTTCTCATCCAACCATTCACCGCTCTTTGAAATTTCAACGGTCGTAAGATTAATAAAAGGAAGCTTACTTAAGCAGTCTTTAATATGTTTCACAGAGACTAAAGACACATCATGCTCTGTACTTCCTCCACCGCAGAGAAGAAGAATATTTTTTGTTTTCATCTAAACCTCTCTCAAGGCAGCAGGAACTTTTTCAAGATCTAGGGTTTGAAAGATCTCAAAGAGTTGGGTTTGTGGCATGACCTCAGACTTCATCTCACCATATTTTCTGACGGCCACTGAGCCCGCCTGAATTTCTTGATCACCTAAAACCAGCATGAAAGGAATTTTACCAGTTTGTGCCTGGCGAGTTTTAAGGCCCATGGATTCATTACGATCATCAACTCGTACTCTGAAACCTTTTAATTTTAATTCTTTCTCAAGTTTTTGGGCGGCTTCAAGGTGAAGCTCATTTTTAATAGGTATAATCACAGCTTGCTCTGGAGATATCCAGAAAGGAAAGGCTCCGGCCACGTGCTCGATATAAACACCAATAAATCTCTCGAGAGATCCTAGAAGAGCGCGGTGAATGACCACTGGTCTCTCCATCTCTCCATTTTGATTTGTAAACTTAAGATCAAAGCGATCTGGTAATTGGAAATCAAGTTGGATTGTTCCAAGTTGATGATAACGACCTAAAGCATCCGAAACTTGAATATCAATTTTAGGCCCATAGAAGGCACCATCACCTTCGTTAACAACATATTCTTTTCCAGAGGCATCAAGGGCGGCTTTGAGCGCAGCTTCGGCCCTGTCCCAAGTATCATCGCTTCCGACTCTCATTTCAGGGCGAGTAGAAAGTCCAATTTTAATTTTCTTGAAACCAAAATGCTCATAGCCAGTAAAAAACATTTGCATGAGAGTTTTAATTTCATCTTGAATACCATCAAATTGAATGAAGATGTGGGCATCATCCTGACAGAAGGTTCTCACTCGAGTTAATCCGGCCACCACTCCAGATTTTTCATGACGGTGAATTCTTCCAAAATCAGCAAAACGTAAAGGAAGATCTCTATACGAATAGCGGTGGTGAGAAAACATGAGCATGTGACAAGGACAGTTCATAGGCTTTAGAGCAAACTCCCTCTCATCAATCTGAGTGAAATACATATTTTCTTTGTATTTTTCATAGTGTCCGGAGGTATGCCATAAATCAGCATCTAGGACCTGCGGAGTAATGACTTCTTGGTAGTCATATTTTTTATAAATGCGTCTCATAAAATCGACCAGACCATTATAAATAAGGGCCCCTTTAGGCATGAAGAACGGGGAGGCCGGAGCTACGGGATCAAAGATAAACAGTTCTAGCTCTTTACCGAGCTTACGGTGATCTCTTTTCTTGGCCTCTTCAAGTTGAGTCAAATGTTCTCTGAGCTCTTCTTTTGAATCAAAACAGGCGGCATAAATTCTTTGGAGCATTGGACGTGTTTGATCCCCTCGCCAGTAAGCGCCAGCTGTATGGAGAAGCTTGAACCAAAAAGTGAGTTCGGATGTTTTTTCAACATGAGGCCCAGTACATAAATCAAAAAAAGCATCTCCTTGAGTATAATAACTAATGACTTCTCCCTCAGGGATATCCCGAATGAGTTCACATTTTAAAGTTTGACCTTTTTCAGAAAAAATTTTCAAAGCCTCGGCACGTGAAACTTCATGACGAACAACCGGAAGATTGCGTTTAATAATTTCTTTCATCTTCTCCTCAATTTGCTTGAGGTGTTCTTCAGAAAGCTTTGTTGCCATTTCAATATCGTAATAGAATCCGTTCTCGATCGTTGGTCCAATACCGAGTTGGACGGAGTCTTTTGGAAAAAGTTCCATTATTGCCTGGGCCATAAGGTGGGCAGTGGAGTGTCTGAGCGTATCTAATTCGTACTTGGCCATGGGTCTCCTTCAAAAGAGCATAAATTACAAATGAAATAGGTTTCTACTTTATCAATGAGGTCCCGTTTAATCAATGAGTTAGAATGAAACTTCACCTCTTAAAAGACCTGTAAGAATTAAGACAATGAGAATCTTACTTTTGGATAAAGATTGCAGGGTCAAAAGGCCACCAGACAGAAAGTCTTACATGTTTTAATTCATTGATATAACTCATGTTTTAGTTAATACTGGAGCAAAGTTTACAAGAATCTTGCTTTTTCGGGCTTAATGGGGTTTAAGTAGCCCACTATGAAACTGTAAGAATGATTTCTTACTTCGTTTAGGAGGCCCTTATGGACACCATTCAAACCCCATCAGTCGAAACATTGATGAGCCGAGCTGTGGTGGATCTTGCAAAAGATGATAAATTTCTCTCTCACTTGCCTAGCGATTCGGCACGAATTGAAGGTCAAGGGCACTACCGTCTGGCAAAAGTTTATTATGACAAAGCAGATTTTGAAAAAGCCGAGGAGTTTTTCCTACTCTCTCTAAAAACAACTGAGCTTCCCCAAGATGCCTTTGCCATGTTTAAAATTTACGGCTTTCTTATCAGAATTTATTCTGAAAGCTTAAATGAGAAAGAGGCTAACAAATATATTTCTTTATCATCAGAACTCTTAGATCAAATTGTTTCTATGTTACCTTCTCTCACGGCCGAATATTTTTACAATGCTGCCGTGGTTAATACTTATAGAGGTGATTTTAACGAGGCCAATAAGAATTTTCACCAGGCCTACAGAAAAGCTCAGACTGAAAATGAACCTGAGCTGATGGCCAAGTCGCTTTATGCGATGGCAACAAATGCCTTTCAAATGAGAAATTATCAAGACACCATTGCTCATCTGGGTCAACTCAATGAGCTCTTAAATATTCTTAAAAAAGGATATCTCAAGGGAAGTATGCACCTTTTATGGGCCAATGCCCTTAGAGAGTTAGGACAATTTACAGAAGCGCTTCCACATTATGATCTGGCCATGAAGCTGCTCCATTCAAAACGTTGCTGGAATATGCATAATTACGTTTTATTGAATAAGGGTGTTGCTCTTAAGAAAATGGG
>CANEVK010000002.1 GCA_947442115.1 Bacteriovoracaceae bacterium
AGCAGGATACAGAAATTAAAGAAATAAACCGATTTTTTATGATGAAACCAAATAAACCAGGATGAGAGGAGAATAGGTGCAATAACATACCAGAAAAGTTCAATGCTTTTCTTGAGATAAATCAAGGAAAAGGGAGAGAGGTGGTGCCTATAGGCATATTGCAAATATAAAAAAACAAAAGAAAGAAAAAGATAAATAATCACATTGAGTACCAGAACATCTTTCTTTCTGACTTTTAATTGTTCCATTTTAATTCTTCCCTATAATAGAGCCATGGGACAAATCCAACTTGAAATTACCGGCCTCTGTATTAGTTGCGATAACTGTAGACTTATATGCCCAGAGCATGCCGTTATTACAGATGGCAAGGAGTATTTCATCGACTCCTGGAGCTGCACACTCTGTGGCCTCTGTATTGAAGCTTGCCCTATGGATTGCATTAAAGAACTTTCTACGACTTAAGTTCTTCACAGATATCACTCCACCAAACTGTTTTTAAACTATTTTTTGTGACACTCTTTTTGACATTATTCAAAATAATAGAGTGACTCATTTCAGTTTCAAGTTTCTCAGTCCCCAAATTAATAACGCTCGGTGAAATAGCATGATAAGACGCCTTTTTAAGATCAATCTTCCATGTCTTAAGAGCATGATTGCCCACTAAAAATCTAATAAAGGGATGATTAGAATTTTCCCGATAAGTCTCAAGTATTTTAAAGCTTGTCTCCCAATATCTTTGCAAAGTTCCAAAATCCCAATAATCAATATCCTCTAAGATAATCGTTGGGATAGCATCATTTTTATAGAGGCACACGCTCTCAAAAAAACTACTCACGCCCTCTACGGGTTTCAATTGATTGAGATTGATGATAGAAATTCCCGTATACGTTTCTACTTTTGATGATAGAGGAAGATCCTTGTTTTTGACTATACTCTGCATGATTCTTTTATCATCAACCAAAATGGCATTGTAGCCTAAATCAGTATTGACCCAGTAATTAAACAAGGTGCATTTGGCTTTTTCACTTGCTTGGACATACTTCATGAACCGATCAGGTGGGATGTAAAAAAACTGATCAGCATTGAGAACTAAAAGACGCCCTTTATATTTCACTTCTGGCAGACGCGCTAACTGATGTATGGCACCACCGATATCAAGGATTTCAGGTTTTTCCCAAAGCAGTTGAACACCTTCAAACGAGCTACTCTCTTTACAAAAATATTCAATCGTCTCTCCCATATAATGAAGATTGATATAAATATTTTTGATCCCTAAGGAGCGAGCATAAGCAACTTGAAGTTCAAGTAAGGTTTTTTCAAAAACAGGCCACATCACTTTGGGAAGATGTTTTCCAATCTCACCCATTCTGGTTCCAAAGCCAGCGGCCAGAATTAAGCAATAATCAATTGGCATAATAATTTTGGAAAAGTTTAATTTTTAATTCTTCATAAACTGGTTTATCCATCATCACTCTTCTTATTTTTTCCATGGCAAATCCAATATATTTTAAATAGCGATCATCTTTTCTCCAGTTATAGATATAACAAAAACTACCTACGGCCTTAAAAACTCGTTGGATCGTCATGTCATCATAAAGAGCTTCAAATTGTTGGTAATTCTTTTGACCATGAATTGATGGATCTAAACTTTCAAAATAATAACGTTTAAGCTTCTGGCGATTTTCTTCATGGATATCATAATAACAGTCCTCTAGAAGAGAAACTAAGTCATACTGAGGAATTCCCCACCTTGCATCCTGAAAATCGATGAAAATAAATTCGCCATTTTTAATCATCACGTTTCTTGAGTGAAAATCTCTGTGTGTAATGACCATTTTCTGAGAAGCGAGTCTTTGCATAATAGGATTAAATAAATCCTCCAGCTCCCTTATAAGAATCTCGTCCTGGCATTTATTAAAAAAATTGAAAAAGTACTTAAAGGTAAACTTGGTTTCATCCATATATTTTGTATGGTCAAACTTTAACTGAAAAAGATGTGGGTTCTGAATAGCTTTCGGTGAAATTTTATGCAACTCCAGTAATTGATCCACTACCACCTTATAAATTTGAAATTCCTCTTCTTTAGTTTTGATACCAGAAATGTGTTGCAAGAGTGTTTCATTTCCTAGGTCTTCCTCAAGTAAGTAACCACGAGATAAGTTATGATCAAGAATCGCAGGGACTCTGATGTTGTTTTTTTCCATAAACTGCTGAACGCTCAAAAAAGGATGCTTATCAAATTCCTCATTGAAAGGATTGTCCAAACAAACGACATAGCTTTGTTTGTCAGTAAAAATTCGGTAATATCTTCTAGTTGAAGCATCTCCAGTCAATTTATCTACTTCTTCGAGTTTTTCATCTGATAGAATGTTTTTATCCTGAGTTTTGTTAAACAATTCTTCAATGTAAAAGCGCTCTGACTGTTCAGGCTTCATAGATTTTCCCTTAGGCGATTAATAAATGAATAAAAATTTTTCGGTGAAGTTCTTTTAGAAACGACTTGGTCTTGGTTGGAATTTTTAATGATAAAACTTTTAAAAAGAGATTCTTCTCTTGTGAGTTGATTAGGATCTGCCACTTGAAAATAAAAATCAGCTGTATTCCTGTTTTGAACCTGCAACCATGCTAAATAATATTCTCCACTAAAGCCACTCCTCATCGCCAAATGGTGTGCCCATTTGTGGACCTCCATTTTCTCATCAAGACCTAGACGATTCAAACTCATCATTCTTTCCATAGTCAGATGACCGGTTGGGATGATGATCTTCTTTGGATATAGTCCCTTCTCACTCTTAACAAGTTCAAAGGCGAGTACACTGGCCAGCATACTTTCATTTTTTAAGTATTTGGAAACAAGTCCCTTAGATAAGAAAATTTCACCTCTCGGCAATGAAAAGTGAATGGGAGTTTCTGTCTTAAGAATAGTAATCTTGCCTGTTTTTAATCTTTTAAAAAAAATTTCATTATTGATTAAAATATCACTTATTAATTTATCAAGATAACTGACTTCTTTTTTATCCAGCGGGATAATCTTAACTTCGGGATTTTTTAAAAGCACATTTTTTAATGCATAAAACTGATCTTCATAATCTTTCAGATTCATGGACTGATAACCACTGTCGAGAGATTTTTTTGGTGAAGATCCAAATGGTAGAACAAAGCTAGAGCAAGAATTTAAAAAAAGACTTAATCCAAAACATAAAACCCCCGCTTGAAGCGAGGGTCTTACTGGGATGTGAAATAAAGATTTAAATTTCAGAAGCGACGTCACGACCATTTTCAAGATAATAGAGTGTAAAACCAGCAAATATCTTATTAGGATCGCGGATTAGTGGTTTATTATTATTCCAAATATTTTTCCATTTTTTCGTTGTTTGATAAACGGAATTTGAAATTGTCCCTAAAGTATCACCTGTTCTAATCAGATAAGGTAATCCTTCAGGATTCCATACAAACTCCTGGGCCGGAGCAGTGTATTTTAATTCTGTGCCAGCTCTAACTGAGGTAGATCCATTCAGAACACTGCTGTTTTGACTAGCAAGTTCCTTCCACTTTGAATAATCACCATACAATTTGAAGGCAATCATCATGAGTGTTTCATTTTTTTGGACCTTATAGGTCTGTTCTGAACCACCAGAAGAAACTTCACTCACGACTGGTGTTGCTTCACTAGAAATATTATTTGACTCTTCCACCACAGGTGCATCAGTGACAACTGGTGCTTCAGCAGGAGCACCTTCAGCTCCGGCCATCTCTGTTGGTTCTGAAGCAGGAGCTTCATTTGGATTTTCTACAAATTCATCGGCATCAGATAATTCAACTTGCGGACTTTCTTGACCCACATCCTGTGCTGATTTTGATCCTGAGCATCCGATAAGGCCCAAGAGCAAAAAAACCATCATTGGTATTAGCTTCATAATCACTCCCTGATAATGACACGTCTATAAAGTATATTATACACCTGTAATTTTTAGGGAGGTGGAAAAAATTGCGCTAACTAGTTAAAAATAAAAAAACATATCTTTTTGGTCAATTGAATCCCAGATTCGTTTAACCAATCGATCAAAATGCTCTTCATTGTCGAGAAAATCTAACTCATCAGTATCTACAATGAGGGATTTTCCAAGATTGTAATTGGCGTACCAGTCATCATAGTAGTTGTTAAGACTGGTGAGGTAATCAACAGGAATGGCCTGCTCATAATCTCTTCCACGTAATTTAATACGTTCTTGAAGTTTAGGAACAGATCTTCTAAGAAAAATCATGAGTGTTGGTGGGTTTAAATACTGAATCATCGACTCATAAAGAGTTCGGTAGTTTTCATAATCTCTGGCATCAAGTTTACCTTGCTCAAAAAGAGCACGAGCAAAAATATTAGCATCTTCATAAATCGAACGATCTTGAACAGAAGAGGCGGGAGCTGTTTCAATATATTTATGAGTATTAAATCTGTGGGTAAGAAAATAAACCTGCAAGGGAAATGACCAACGGTCCATGTCTTTATAAAAATCTGCAAGATAAGGATTGTCTTGAACAGATTCATAATGGGGCTTCCATCCAAGTCTTTCAGAAAGTTTTTTGGTGAGAGTCGTTTTACCACTCCCGATATTTCCGGCCACCACAACAAACATTGGGTTAGTAGGGCTCGTGAGGCGCTGGTAGGCCATATCTGACATAGGATTCTCCTGAATTTGCATGAGAAAATGTTAGTATGAATCATGCCACAAATCTTGACTCAATTGATCAATTTTTTATTTTTCTTCTGTTGATTGAAGTTGTTGCGTTAATTACTTAGAATGTTTTCATAGATGAAATCACTGCCAGTTAAAATTATTTACCTTCTCCTATGTCTTGGAATCTCCAGCGAAATTTGGGGCCAGTCCTTGGTTGATGATGCCAATCTTGCTAGCGGCGGCTCGAGCGAAGGAAATACTTTTCAAGAAACAATAAAAATTATTTCAAATTCTAAGAAAATTTTTATTCTTACAAATAATAACCAACTCCTAGGTCCCGGAGATTTTATCTCTCTGGCCCTCGAAAATAAGTTAGCGGCACGGGCCGTGGTTGGTAAGTCCCACCAAGGACAAGTTGGCATAAAAATTCTAAAAATTTATTCCATGGCCCAATGGACGAAACTCAGAAGAAATTCAGAGGTCCAAATCATACGGGGTGACGATTCAGGTTTTGGAAAAAAAGCTGAACCAAAAACTGAAGAAAATAAAGTGGCCCGTATAAAATCAGAGGAAGACCTCTACACTGGTGATGTGGTGGATGATGCTTCTGGACTCATTGAAGAAAGTAAAAATCGGCATATTAAACCGGATAACCTTATCTCCATTGCCGGGGCTTATTTTGATGCCAACGAGATACCCTCTCGTGGGGGTAAAATGAGATCAGTTATGTTTGGTGCCTCTTGGGCTTACCAATTTACAGATAATTATTTTCTTGAGGGTGTTTACGGTCGTGCTCTTCTCGATAATTATCCCGCCGATAGCGCACAAACACTAGTCAATCATCTGGTGGCGAGAATCAAGTATAATTTCAAAGGGCCTGCTTATACATTTCTAATGCCCTATATTGGTTTTCAAAGTTTCACTGTTTCTAGCCCTGATGCAGGAAAAGGCACGAGTGCTTCTCAGAATGAAGAAGAACTTGCCACGATTAATGATTTAAAAAAAACAGGGCCAGTATTTGGAGTCACCCTCATGAGAAGACTCGTTCCAGGTTGGTTTATTAAGACTGATTTAGGCTCTGATGTTGTTAACCTAGGATTTAGCATTGAATTTTAATCTCCTCATTTTTTTAATTTTCTTAAGTAGCTGTGGAGTTAAAGGTGATCCCTCAGCACCAAAGAGTGCAAGCCTTCCCAGTGTGCTGGAGAATTATCCTGATATCAAAACTCAGCAGCCCCTTGATGACTCAAAAATAAAAAAATAATGTCTCTTATTATTGCAACAGGCTCTAATCTAGATTCACCGATTGAAAACTTAATCCAAGCGCAAAAAGTTTTATCCTCAAAATTTGAGCTCGTTGCGGCCAGTCGCATTTATCGTTCCACGGCAGTGGATTATGAGAACCAGCCTGATTTTTTCAATCAAGTTCTAGAGTTCAAAATACCCACAATCACTCCGGATGAAGCCATGCTCTGGCTTCTAGAGGCAGAAAAAGAAATGGGGCGAGTGAGAACTATCTCTCGGGGCCCCCGAACGATAGATATGGATATCATTTTTTGGAATCTTGAAACGCATCACACAAAACTTGTCATCATCCCACACCCGCGGTGGGTTGAACGAAGTTTCGTCATTCACCCCCTTCAAGAGTTGCCGTTCTTTAAAACAATTGAAAAATGTTTTACAATTCCTAGGTCATTCCATGTGGAAGCTTACCCTGTCTAATATTGACCAAGGATTTGGAAGATGGATTTTTCATTAAGTGCGGAACAAAGAGAGATCCGCGAACTCGCCCTTAAATTTGCTAAAAACGAAATGATTCCTCATGCTCAGGAATATGATGAGCATGGAAAATTTCCGACTGAAATTTTTAAGAAAGCTTGGGAACTTGGTCTCATCAATGCCTGTATTCCTGCAGAGTATGGTGGTGCCGGTTTTAGTGCTATCGATGGGGTCATTATCGGAGAAGCTTTAGCTTACGGTTGCATGGGCATGAACACTTCTTTTATGGCCAATGACCTGGCCCTTCTTCCTATTGTGATAGGTGGAAGTGATGAGCAGAAAAAACGCTTTCTCACTCCTTTCACTCAAGAATTTAAAATTGCTTCATTTTGTTTAACTGAACCAGGAAATGGTTCAGATGCAGGTGGGATTAAAACCCAAATTAAAGATGGTGGAGACCACTGGATCGTGAATGGTGAGAAAATGTGGATCACCAATGCCGGATATGCAGATCTCTTTGTTGTTTATGGAACCATTGATCCCAATTTGAAACATAAAGGTATTTCTGCAGTTGTTGTCGATCCAAAAACTCCAGGCATCGAAATTGGAAAAAAAGAAGATAAAATGGGTCACCGCTCATCCGATACGCGCGGGATTCGTTTTAATAATGTGAAAGTCCCCAAAGAAAATATGCTCGGTAAACCTGGAGATGGCTGGAATATTGCCATGAGCACACTTGATCACTCAAGACCACTCGTCGCTTCTTCTGCCCTCGGTGGAGCTCAGAGAGCGATGGATCTTTCTGTTCACTATGCCAAAGAAAGAAATCAATTCGGTGTTCCTCTGGCCAAACATCAAGCGATTCAGTTTATGATCGCTGAAATGGGGATGAAAATTGAGGCAGCGAGACTTCTCGTTTACAAATCCGCATGGCTTTGTGATCAAGGAATTCGAAATACGGAAATAGCCTCCTATGCGAAAGCTTTTGCTTCTGATTCTTGCATGCAGATTACGACGGATGCCGTACAAATTTATGGTGGCTATGGTTATTCTAAAGAATATCCAGTGGAAAAACTCATGCGAGATGCTAAATTAATCCAAATCTATGAAGGGACTTCTCAAATCCAGCGTTTGGTGATGGCCCGAGAAATATTGAAATAATTTTTTTGTTTTAAAGGAGACTCTATGAATATTTTTGTGTGTGTTAAGCAGGTTCCCGACACAGAAACTAAAATCACTCCAACTGGTGATGGCAGTTTTATTGAAACAGCTTCAATCAAATGGATTATGAATCCTTATGATGAATTTGCTGTTGAGCAGGCCCTACTCATTAAGCAGGCCAATCCAGCTGCCAATGTGACAGTAGTAAGAGTGGGATCTAAAAAAGATACTGAAGCTCTTATCCCGGCCCTTGCTATGGGCGCTGATGAAGCTGCTCTAGTAGAAGCGGGCGACAATTTAGATTCTTATTCCATTGCTAAAGCTCTTAAAGGGGCCATTGAGAAAACGGGAAAAAAGCCAGATATCATTCTCGCCGGAAAACAGGCGATCGATGATGACTGTCTTCAAGTTCCTCAGATTCTAGCTGAAATGCTGGGACTACCTTCAGTTTCAGTCATTGTTGGATTTGAAATGAATGGTGCTGCTGTAAAAGTGAAACGCGAAGTTGAGGGTGGAGCTTTAGAAGTTTATGAAGTGAGCACTCCAGTAGTCCTCGCTTGTAATAAAGGACTCAATACTCCTCGCTATCCTTCTCTACCAGGTCTTATGAAAGCGAAGAAAAAACCAATGGCGACATATTCACTCTCTGATGTGGGTGTATCTGAAGCCGATCGTCGCGTGAAGTATTCTGGTTTTCGTCTTCCTCCGGAGAAACCAGCCGGGAAAAAGTTTGATGCTACTGATGCAGCCAAACAAAAAGATGTTGTCGGTCAAGTAGTAGGTCTGCTTAGAACAGAAGCAAAAGTTATTTAATTTTTTTGAAAGGATCAATATATGGCAAACGTATTAGTATTTACTGAACTTCATGATGGTCATGTTAAGCCAGTAACTTTAGAAATTCTTGGTAAACTTGCAGGTCAAACTGCTGATGTTGCCGTGATCGGTGATATTGCTGCTGATCAAGTCGCCACTCTTGCAAAGTGTGGTGCTCAAAACGTTCATAAACTTAAAGGTGCAAATCTCGATAAGTACTCTCCTGAAGGCTACGCCAATGCCATCGCTGATTTTATTAAATCAAAAAGCTACGACTATGTTTTTGCAGGGGCCACTTCAATGGGGAAAGACCTTCTTCCAAGACTGGCCACAAAGTTCAATGCAGGACTTGCTTCTGATGTTGTGAATTTCACAATGGATGGAGGTGCATTCGCTGGGACACGTCCCCTTTTTGCTGGAAAATGTCTCGCTAAAGTTGAACTCACTGGGCCTAAGCCTCACTTTGTTTCTATCCGTCCTAATGCTCTAGGAATGACTGAAGGATTAACGGCAGGAGCAGGAAATGCAGCTGACGTTAATACAAATGCTGGAGAAATCAGAGCAGTCATCAAAGAAATCGTTAAAGCAGCTTCTGCTAAAGTTGATTTAACGGAAGCTAATATCATCGTGACTGGTGGACGTGCGATGAAAAATGCTGAGAACTTTAAAATTCTTAATGATATGGCCGATGTAATTGGTGCAACAGTGGGCGCAAGCCGAGCCGCCGTTGATTCTGGTTTTGCTCCCCATGCTATGCAAGTAGGACAAACTGGTAAAACAGTCGCCCCATCACTTTATATTGCTTGTGGAGTTTCTGGAGCCATTCAACACTTGGCCGGAATGAGAACCTCAAAAGTTATTGTGGCGATCAATACTGATCCTGATGCTCCTATTTTTACAAAAGCAGATTACGGAATAGTGGGAGATCTTTTTACGATCGTTCCAATTCTGACTGAAGAATTTAAAAAGCTTCTTGGAAAATAAAGAAAAAAGCCGGCCTAGCGCCGGCTTTTTTTATGTCTGTTGATCTGGTAAAACTTGTCCTTCTATTTCTGCTCCATTTTGATTCTGAAGACTTTGTTCTTGTGCTAAAACTTCTTGCTGTTGCAGTTGTTGATCATAAGTGAGCTCTTGTTCTTGTGGTCCCATCATCGCCACTTCCCCGTCTTGTGAATTTTCTATTGGTGCAGCTTCCTGAGCAAGCTGTTGACCAGCATCAGAGTCGGTATTTTCTGCTAACTCTCTTTGGGCCTCTTCATTTTGTTGAACCTGCTCAACAGAAGCTTCACCCGTAAAGGTCAATCGAGTCCCTTCCAGAGGTCCATTCGTAAGGGTAATCACATAAGCATTTTGTGACTCTTGATACATCATGCCGCTATAAAGTTCTCCCCCTAAATCATACTCAAAAACATTACCCGTCATTTCTGAAAATGAAACGGAAACGCCCTGTCCACCAGGAAGAGAAACACTTAAGCTCTCGATGACACCATTATTAGTATTTAAACTTCCACTAAACTGGTCTTCTTTTAAACCTTGCTGCCATTTTTTAGGGTTCATGACTTGAGTCAGATTGAGATTTAAATCATCCTGAACAGCAGCATCTGATTTCATCTGTTCAGATGATCCCTGATCAGATGATTCAGTTCTTTGGGCCACTTGAGGGGCCGCAAAGTCATTTTTATATTGACGAAAAACCGCAGCTTGCTGGACTGAAACTTTTTGCCAATTTAAAGATGCAGCAACTTCTCGTTTTGAGACAACCACACCATAGAGCTCATCAATTCTTTTAGCGAACTGAATTTCAGTCGAACTCATTTTGGAATCTGAATTAATAACCACAGCGTTGTAGGTTCCGATAAGAGCAAAGCAACCCACAGCTAAAGTGGTGAATAACTTTTTAGTGGATGGACCAGACTTCATAGGATACCTCTTTTACGGTTTCCCTATAGTTAGCAAGGTAAATGCCAAATAAATGGTCACTAAATTATCGGATTCATGTGGTATTGGAAAAAATGCTGACAAGAAAATATTAGATTGTTGAAATTTTAGACACTCTTAGTGTCTAAAAAAAAGGCTCCCAAAGGGAGCCTTAAAAGACTTATTCTGTAACAGGAACTTGCTTAAGGTAGTCAGCATGGGATGAGCGAAATCTCTTCAGGGCTATCACCACGAGATCATCCAATGACATGTTTGTATTTTTAACCATTTTCTCAAAGTCTTCAGCGACATCTTTCTCAATTTTAACTTTGAGTTCTTTGAGCTCACCTTGGTTTTGTTTTTGCGATTTCATAGGCACCTCTGAATTTTTTTGAGCTATTTTACCTTTTTTTTAAGGACTGTCATCGCCATTGTTTTTTGGGGCCAAAATCTTTAAAGCCTTTTTTTTCCGCAAACTTACTAGCGCCCAAGTCACTTCATGGTCCAATAAATCACAATGCTGATAGATGTCAAAAGGCTTGCTCCACTCCGTAATGGTCTCTAAAACCTCAAACTCTTGCGGTGTGACTTCAGATTTTTCCTTGAGAAAACTCCCCTCGATGAGAATCTTTACATTCTCTGGCGGCCTGTATTTTGAGGCCTCTTTGTACTGATGGATAACATCGGACATTTTGTTTTTAATGACCGAGTAGGGGTAATGAATTTGGCGCTGATTTTCTTCAACCACCTCGGGTTCAACTACATAATAGAAAGATTGGAGTGAGTACTCCTGAATGATGAGTTGATAAAAAGCTTTTAAGCTTTTATGAGTATTAAAAATAACTTGAAAAATTTCGCCATTTTTAAACAAAATGTGGCCAAGATACTGTCTATTAAAAGAGGCAAGAATATTAATCTTGCCGGTAAATTGAACCGCCAGCTGTTCCTCAATAATGCCTAGAATTTTTAGTTCGGCTTCCATTATTTATTGAATCCTAAAATTTTAGAGAAAAGACCTGATTTGGCCTTATCAGGGGTTGGGTTAAAAAAATGATCAACCTTTTGACCGATATCAATGAATGAGTTCCATACAGCACGTCCTTCAAGATTTTTCTGAGTCATATAAGGGACGCCTTGGTCAGACCCAGTTCTCAACTCAATTTCTAGTGGTATTTTCCCGAGGAAAGGAATCTCAAGTTGCTCAACGGCTTTCTGAACACCATCATGACCAAAGATAAAATGCTCTTGACCACAGCCGCCGCAAATAAAAGAACTCATATTCTCAACCATACCAATGAGGGGAAGATTAAGTTTTTTAAACATTTCTGCACCCTTCTTCGCATCCAACAAAGCAATATCTTGAGGAGTAGAGATAATAATCGCCCCATCAACTTGTGCATTTTGAATCATAGAAAGTTGAATATCTCCAGTTCCAGGAGGTAAATCAATTAAAAGATAATCAAGTCCGTTCCAGTCCACATCAAAAAGAAATTGATTAAGAACACCACCCAGCATAGGGCCACGCCAAATGACAGGATCTTGCTCATTGATGAAAAAACCAAAACTCATGAATTTAATTCCATGGGCCTCAACTGGTATAATTTTTTTATCAGAATTTGAGCGAGGTTTTTCATTTCGCTTTCCAAAAATCATGGGCAAAGAAGGCCCATAAATATCGGCATCAATAACTCCCACTTTCTTGCCCATTTGGGCCAAAGTCAGGGCAAGGTTGGAAGTGAAGGTTGACTTTCCAACTCCCCCCTTACCTGAACCAATAGCGATAATCTTTCCAACCCCAGGAACTGGCTTTTTCTTATCGATTGTCCCATGACCAACTTTTAGTTGAGCAGGAGCAGACGGTTCCGGGTTTGGCGTTGGAGAAGGAGTTGCTTTATCCAAGGCCTTAAAAACGTCTTGAGACTGGCTCGATACTGTTTTAACCAGGATATTCTCCACTCCAATAAGATCACTCAGAGTTTTAATTATTTCTTGCTCAACCACACGTTTTTCGGCCGGAGAGATTCCATCTCGATTGTACTCAAGAACAAGTTTGTCTTGATTCACAGAAATATGTTGCCAACGTTGCTCAACTTCAAAGGTCTTTCCATTAACTGGATTTATTATTTGCCCCAATCTTTTCTTAACTTCTTCGATCATAACTTTTATCTCCGTAAAACTGACATTCTTAGTAAGTCTTTATGCCTAACATTTCTGACTAGCTGAAATCGCAATAACATTTTATGATTGTTAAACAATCTTGAATAGGAATAAAGCTTTGGCTTTTTATAAACGCGCTGTCTACATCATTAATCCTGCTTTCCAAATAACATTCAGCCTGATTGTTTGTTCATTTATCATTATTTCTTCTATCATTTACCCCGTTATCCTCATAGATTTTTTAAACGAAATTGCCGTCCGCTACCCAGAAATAGCTGAGAGTATGAAGTTTGCCCAAAAAGATCTCATGTTCTATCTTGGTGGGATCCAGCTTTTCATCGCCATCTTAGTTTTCATTATGTTTATCTTCTTCACTCACCGGATTGCTGGACCAATGCATAAACTCAAAATGCATCTTTCAAAAATCAGACAGGGAGAACCCATAACTCCTCTCTCTTTTAGAAGTGGAGATCATTTCCATGATGTAGCTGAAGAAGTCACACTCTTTCTTGAAACTATTACTTATAATCAAGAAAATGATTATATGTACTTAGAAGAAGTATCAAGCTATATTGAAAACCTTGCCCCCGTTGTTCCTGATGATAAAAAACCAGTATTGAAAGAGATATCTCGTCGGTTACTAGAAATTAAATCGCGTTATAAAAATAATCTTTAATTTTTAAAAATCATTCCAAATCTTTGTTATACTTTACTCTAATTTCTATACAGGAAATTTAAAGTTAAGAGAGCATGAAACGCATTTTACAAAAAACATTTTTAACTTTTCTCGTCTATGCATCGACCTCTTATGGCTGGGCCAATAATCATTCCATCAAACCACAAAAAATTGACATTATTATTGCTGAACAAATTGCTAAGCTCATGCTTCAAATTGGGAAGAATGAAGTTAAAACTGATTTTGTCGAAAAGCTTTCAAGAGAAATTGGTAAGTCAAAAAACTTCCAACCCTTCAGTAGCTGGAGTAATTCCGTTCAGAAAATAAGTAAGGAAAAAACCAGCAAAGATCTTATTATTTACTGCAAGCAATTTAATCACCAGGCGATGCTGTTTCCACTGGAGAAGATCCTCGATAGGATTGCAGGTAACTTTTGTCGTGAAAAATCATTAATTCTCATTCAAAAAGATATCGAAAAAAACCGTTCAATTTCCGATGATGCAATTCAATTTATTGAGGAAAATCTTAAATACTATCTGACAAAAAAAAATAAAAAGCATTTTGCAGAATTTATTCAGAAACAATCAAGTTATCCTGATGTTTTAAAAAAACTCTCACAAGACATTACAACTTATAGTGTCCAACATGAGATAGTCCCCACGCAAGAAGTGCTTAAGGACATCCTCATCAACGAAGAAATTACCAAATTGATTCAAGACAAAGGCTATAACCTTGTTCAAAACAAAAATGTTTTTTATGGCGAATTCGGCAAGCTGATTGAACAAAGCTATAAATCACTCGACACAAACCCAGACCAGGCCAAGGTTAAAGAGCAGCTGAGTTATTTAAAAAACTATCTTGAACTCAACCAAGATCATCTCCCACTAAGTCTTTGTCTCACTCGACTTAATGATTTTGCCAAAGCTGTCTTTAGAGCTAAATTTGATGATCTTTCCCGTGATATATTAAAATATGTGATTAAGAAAAATAACAAAGAGATCCAAGAAGATGCTCTCTACTTTTATCTTTGGACTTACATAAGCAAAAATGATTTTAAGGAAGCCCTCAATCAAGCCAAAAGATTCGACCTGACTCATACAAAAACTAAGATTATTGATCCAAGGCTTAAATTTTGGTTGGCCCATATTTTTGAACAATTAAATGAATCTAAAGAATCCATTCGATTTTATGAAGACATCATTTTAAACAATCCCCTGAGCTTTTATGCCATCATGTCAGTTAAAAAAATTCAATCTTTGAATCCTGACTCTCCTCATGCCCAGTACTACAATCAGGCAATCCATCAAAATCAGGAAATATCGGTGACCGATCTGCAAATCTTAGATGCAGACTACCTCTCATCTTTGACGAGACTCAAGGCGTGGGCGACCATTGACTCACAAAAAATGATGAGGCTTGAAATAAAACGCCTCAGGCTCCACAGCATCCCAAATTTTGTGGTGACACAAGCAACTGAGAAACAGGCGAATGCAAAATCAGAGCTGCATCTCTTGAATGCTCAGATCATGCTCGAATCTAAGAACTTTCTTACGACCTTCAAGTACCTTTATGAAGCCCTTGACCGTAAAGAAGTGAAATTTAACAGGGCCCTCCTGAAGGTACTCTATCCAGATCCCTACTTTAATGACCTGAAAAAAATAGTTAAAAAACATAATCTTGATCCAATCGTCGTACTCTCTCTCGTTCGTCAGGAGTCCGTTTTCAATCCTCTCGCCAAGTCTCCCGTTGGTGCCAGGGGCCTGATGCAGATCATGCCTGCAACTGCCCGAAGAGTAAGAAAAGGAACCAGAGATAAACACCTCATTACCCCACAAACGAACATGGAAATCGGGACAACATACTTTAAGGGTCTTATGAAGCGTTATGAAGATAATCTCGTCTATGTTCTAGCTGCCTACAATGCTGGAGAAGGAAGAGTTGATAGGTGGAGAGGATCTTTGTTTGATTCTGAGCAAAACATTTTAAGAAACATAGAATCCATTCCATTTTTAGAGACTCGAAATTATGTGAAGCTCATCTTTAGAAATATTTTCTTTTATAAATTACTTGAGTCTGAAAAACAGAACACGGACTCCTCTCACTACAACACCATATTTGACGTCAAACTAGGCTTCAAAAACTAGAATTTTACTCATGATTAAAAATAAAGAAATTATTATAAATAACCTGACCAAAACATATAATAAAAAGACTATCCTCAATGATCTTAGTTTCAAAATTCGGCCCGGAAAATTTACGACACTTTTAGGTGCAAATGGCAGTGGAAAATCAACATTGCTTAATCTACTTTCAGGTCAAGTCTTTCCAGATGGTGGAGAGGTTTTAGTGAACAATGAAAGTCTCCATCAACTGAATTTTCCTTTTGCGAAGGACATCTTTTTTATCCATGAGAAAATAGATTATGACTTTGATTTTAACATTAGGACTTTCATTGATCTCATGCTTGAGCGATGGCCTAATTGGAATTCAACTCTTTTCGATCAAATGCAAAAAGAACGAAAGATCGATTTAGATAAAAAGTTTCAAGAGTTTTCTCGTGGGCAAAAGATGCAGATTGTCCTCATGATCGCCATCGCCTCCCAAGCGAGCATACTTTTGATTGATGAAGTCACTTCTGTAATTGATGTTTATGGGAGAAAGTACTTTCTGGATTTACTCGAAAAACAGGTTAAATCCGGCAGAACCGTCGTGATGACGACAAATATTATCAACGAGCTCGAGTTCTATACTGATCATCTTATTGTTTTAAAGGACTCTAATATTGTTTTAAATCAACCGAGTACTGAAATACCTAATGTCTTTTTTAAAATCAGGCAACCACCTGGGGTGACTCATCCTCTATTTCAGAATCCAGCTTGTATTTGGGCGGGGATTAATTCAGATCGTTCAGTTTCTTATATTGTCCCTGCCAATTCTATAAGGGCAGACAGTATTCCCACCGAATTTTTAGACCGAAGAAAGTCATCCCTAGAGGATGTTTTTATTTATTTTTTCACGAGTCTCTTAGATTAAAAACTATGAAAACTTTATTCAAGATATTTTTTAAAGACTTCCATTTTAATGTCCTTAAGATTTTACTACTGATGATCACGAGCTTTGTAATTGCTCTCTACGCACCATCAATCGGTCTTTCACCACAAATTTCAACTATAGTGACCACTCTTTCTGTGATTGTATTAATTTTTTCTCCTTCGCTCCTTTTGTTTGTAAATACAAAATTTTATTCAAATGTCCCCTGGCTCCTTAATCAAAACTTTAATCGAACTGAGCTTTTAAAGTTTTTCCTCCTTTCTCAGTTTATAAGATTTATTCTGATGAATTTCTTATATCTTTGTTACACTTTTATTATTTTTTTAATTCCGACAAAGATCGAGCCTCTTTTTGATTCTCATATTACGGCGATGGATTATTACTACCTCTATTTTGTCCTTGTCGGTGGCTGGATCTTTTTTTTATTACCTATGCATGTAAAATATGCAAATCAACTCCAATCGCAAAAAATACTAAAACTTGACTCAAGCAATGTTTTTATCATTTTAGCCCTGATTTCTTTTGTGATCACGTCAAAGGAACCCGTACTTCCAGATCTCTATTACTTGATGCTTTTCTTAGGTTCTTGGGCTTTTTTTGTGACACAAATGTTTAATTTTCATTTTAAGCTCTTCCCAGAAAAGAAAATGAAAATTTATTCACTCATCATTTCAATCATCATTATTCTTCCTGCATTCGGAGGGATTGAAGTGCTTAAAAATATTGTCTTAGATCCTCGTTACAGTACTTTAGAGCGAGCTGATATCATTATTGGCCTTGATGAACTGACCCCAAATCTTGAAAAGAAAGAAAAGATCAATTTACTACTGAATTCCACACCATCTACTTACCGCAGTCTTTTGAAAATTTTTGGCAATGATTTAACACTTGAAGAAATTTTTTCGGCAACTCTTAATCCTCGTAAAGCACAGCACTTTATTAACTATGCCTCACGTCCTTATTCCCTCGAGGACGTTTCTAAGATCATTCATTTCATGACGATTTTGAAGAAAAAGTACTCCTTAGGATACGATTTTGATCGTTATTCATATTCATTTTTCAACCAGCAAGAGTGTGACAGGCCTTATTTGGAATCTCTTATCGCCAATCCTGAAAGTTTTTCTCAATTGGGAGCGATTTATATGGCCCATAAAAATTTGAAAAAAGAAGAATTTATCTCTTTCTACCAAGCTCATGTAGAAAGCTTAAGTCCATCCATTAAGGCAGATGAGCACATCCAAAAATGGCTTAAAAACTAGACATTAAACTTGAAGTGAATGACATCACCATCTTTCACTTCGTACTCTTTACCTTCCATACGAAATTTTCCGGCCTCTTTCACTTTGGATTCAGATCCAAGAGCAAATAAGTCATTACAGTGATAGATTTCTGCTTTAATGAATCCACGTTCAAAATCGGAGTGGATCACACCTGCAGCTTGTGGGGCCTTAGCACCTTTTGGAAAAGTCCAAGCACGCACTTCTTTCACACCAGCAGTGAAGTAAGTGTACATATCGAGCATTTCATAACCAGCTCGTATCATTTTTGAAAGACCTGATTCTTCGATGCCAATATCTTTTAAGAAAGCTTCTTTTTCTTCTTTTGATTCTAATGCTGCAATCTCAGATTCAATTTTTCCACAGATGGTGATGACTTTTGATCCTTCTTTGGCGGCAATCTCACGCACTTTTTTTACGTGCTCATTTTCTTCTAAAATATTTCCTTCATCCACATTACAAACATAAAGCATCTTCTTCATCGTGATGAGATGAATATCAGAAATAGCGTCAACCTCATCAGCATCAAGAGCAAGGGAGCGGGCCGGAAGACCTTCCTCGAGAGTTTTTACTAAACGCTCTAAGATAGGTTTAGAAATTTTAGCTTTCTCCTGAACTTTTTTATCTTGAGACTTAAGATACTTATCAAGAGTTTGAATTCTTTTTGTCACTGATTCTAAATCCGCAAGGGCAAGTTCAATATTAATCACTTCAATATCTGAAACAGGATCAACTTTCCCTGCCACGTGAACAATATCATTATCTTCAAAACAACGAACCACATGACAAATGGCGCCGACCTGACGGATATGTCCTAAGAATTGGTTCCCAAGACCTTCACCTTTTGAAGCACCCTTAACCAGTCCTGCAATATCCACAAATTCAGTAATCGCTGGAATAACTTTTTCTGGGCCCACAATTTTAGCAATCTTTTCAAGGCGCTCATCGGGAACATGAACCACACCAACATTTGGCTCGATGGTACAAAAAGGATAGTTAGCAGCTTCGGCTGGAGCGGAAGTAAGGGCCGAAAAAATAGTTGATTTACCCACGTTTGGTAAGCCTACAATTCCACAGTTCATACCCATATTCTTTCTCCTAAGCTAAAAGATTCTTTTTATTATAAATTCCGACTTTATTTATTCCCTCTACCATACAGGAGAGCATCGGGTCATGTAATTTCTCAAGAAGAAGCGGAAGTTGCACCTGCTCTTCTTTGCTAAAAGGGCTAAGTACGTAATTTGCAACGGATCCATGCACAGGTCGACCTATTCCCACTCGCATACGCCCAAACTGATCAGTTCCCAGGCATTGAGCAATTGATTTCAATCCATTGTGGCCCGCTAGCCCTCCACCCATCTTAAAATGGACCTGCCCGAAGGGGATATCGAGTTCATCGTGGATAACTAAAATGCGCTCGGGCGAAATCTTGAAAAAAGCGGCCAAAGGTTGCACCGACTCTCCGGAGAGATTCATGAAGGTCTGTGGTTTTACAGCGTAGAATTTATGCCCTTTATGAGTGGCCTCTGCGTACAGACCTTTAAACTTTGATTTCCAATTGGCCCCTTGAAAGGTGGGCGTATGGTCTAATAAAAGCCAAGCAATATTGTGTCTTGTTGCTGCATAGTCTGAACCTGGATTTCCGACACCAACAACAAGATCAAACATACTAAATGAAAAGGGAACTGACTGAATCGTGATTAAATGTACGATGAATGGCCTTGGCCAAAATGTCAGCAGTAGAAATGACTTTAATTTTATCAACTTTTTTAGCTTCAGGACTTAGCGGGATGGTATCAGTCACAATCACCTGCTCAAGCTCAGAGCATTCAGCAATACGATTAACGGCAGGATCGGAGAAAACAGGATGGGTAGCAGCTGCATAGATTCTATTGGCGCCATTTTTCTTAAGAGCAATGGCCGCCTGAACAAGAGTTCCTGCGGTATCAATCATGTCATCAATAATAATACAGTCCTTGCCTTTCACATCACCGATCACATTCATGGCTTCGGCCACATTTGGTCCGGTTCGGCGCTTATCAATAAGGGCCAGTTCAGTAGAAAGTTTTTTAGCAAAATGACGGACTCTCTCTACTCCACCTGCATCAGGTGAAATACAGATAAGATTTTCTCGATTTAAATTTTTAGTGATGTAATCCAAAAGCACAGGAGAGGCGAAAATATTATCAAAAGGAATATTGAAAAAACCCTGAATCTGTCCTGCGTGAAGATCCATCGTCACAACCCGTGAAGCTCCGGCGACCGTTAACATATCGGCCACAAGTTTGGCCGTAATCGGTGTTCGAGGGGCGGATTTTCGATCTTGTCGAGAGTAGCCATAATGAGGAACAACCGCTGTGATCGAATTGGCAGAGGCCCGCTTGAGAGCATCAATAATAATCAACAGCTCCATCAAGTTTTCATTCACTGGAGCACAGGTCGACTGAATCACAAAAACATCCGCGCCACGGACATTTTTTTCAATCTCACAGTAAACTTCACCGTTTGCGAAGCGTCTAAGCTGAGGATTTACGAGAGGAACATCTAAAAATTCAGAGATTTTTTTTGAAAGAGTTGGATTTGAGGTACCCGAGACTAGAACGATTCGTCTCACTCTGAACTCCTTAGAGATAAAAGGTGGTAGGGGTGGCAGGGTTCGAACCTGCGTATGGCAGAATCAAAATCTGCTGACTTACCACTTGTCGACACCCCTACAAAGGAACTTTTAAACGTCCAACGACTATAGATTACCCAAAGCTTTTTTGCAAGTCATCCAGTTTATGATTTCCAGCTTTTTTATGGATCAGGTCTTTCCACATCCCGAGGGATTTTATAAAGTTTTCTGAAGTTATTTTTTAGTTCTAACAGGGAGCTTCCGTGACCGTTACTAGGTTTGCTTTATTTTTACTTTTTGTTTCTACTCTCAGCATCAATTTTGCCCAGGCCCTACCTATCGATTGGTCCGGGGTTTTTGGCGCTGACACTCACCTCATCTCGAACACCTGTAAGAGTGGGGATAATGTGACGAAAGCGGATCCACGTGATGGAACTCAAGGCATTTCAGGAGACTGTAACGCAAGTTTTCAAACTTATGTTTTTAAGCTCAATCCGCAAATGATTGTGAATGATGGAGTGACACTGAAAGGTGAATTTTCCACGGGGCATATCCGCGGTGGGTTTGCTGGTGATAATTCGGCCAATAACCAAGATGGCTCGGGAAATAACTCTTATTTTTTCACCACACCTGCTCAACGCAGCTCGCTTAATGTGAATCAAATGTACATGGAGCTTTATGCCGATACAGCTCTGGTGAAAATTGGACGCATGAGTAAGCACTACGGACTTGGGATTGTTTTTGATGATGGCAATGATCCGTGGGACCGCTTCCTCACGATGTATGATGGGATTGATGCGGAAATGAAAGTGGGGAATTTTAGCTTGATTCCTTACTGGGCGAAGATTTCAAGTTACAGTGAGACTTCTACGAAAGCTGAACCGAATGGCAGCTTTGATGTGCGTGAAGCCGGTGTCACCGCTAAGTATGATAATAAGAACCAAGACCTTGTCGTGAGTGTGCTTTATGCCAAACGCTCATCTGAATCAAAGAATGCTCTTTATAACTCAGATCCGGATGATACTACGGCCCCATCAACTCCAAATACATTCAATCGTGGCAAAACCGAAATCACTGTGATTGAACCGTTTGTTTCAAAGAAGTGGAATAAACTTAAAGTTTCAGCCGAGGCTTCTTTGCAATCCGGTGATTATGGCAAAGTTTACGATAACACAATCAAATCAAGTCTCTCCTCTCAAGCGTATATTTTAGACGCCAAGTATGAACTGAATCCTAAGTGGGAAATTGGCGCTGTTCTTGGACAAGTCAGCGGAGATGATGGCTCGAGTGATGAATTTGAAGCTTCTTATCTTCACCCAAATTTTCACGTGGCAGATTTCATGTTTCGTTATAACTATGCTGCCTTTTCTGAAGGTGGAAGAAGTATTTTTGATGCTTCGATCATGAACACACGTTTTTATAAACTTCATGCGAATTATAAAGCGGATAAGTGGACATGGAAATCGGCCTTGATTATTGCTAAGGCGATGGAAACAGCTCAAACAGGTAAGAGAGCTTATCACCATGAAGAAAGTTACTCTTTTAGTTCAGGTCAATCTCAATCCGATAATCTCGGCTGGGAATTAGATTTTGGATTTGATTACCGCTGGAATCCGAATGTGACGATCTCTGGTTATTATGGTTATTGGAAAGTTGGAGACTATTATTCTTTCACCAACGATACAGATACACTCTCCCTCAGTAATATGCACGGGGGCGGTCTCAAAGCCACTTTAGAATTTTAAGCCTAGGGCCCTCGCAAGAGGGCCTTTTTTTTAGGGGCCAATTTTTTTATAAATGGCATCCATATCTTTTTCCAGATCATTCACAACTCCACCTTCTCCACACATCACTTGCGCAGCAGAGGATTGAGGTGCGACTCGAAAAATACCTTTGGAGCAATCTTTGGTATTTATATTTTTAAGTTCTTCCGAATCATCGAAAAGTTTGAGTCGCTCTTTCCAAGCCTTTCCGGCATCACAAAAATCTTTCCATTCAATGGCTTTCTCAGAACATTTTTCCAGGGCCCTATCTTGAATCGGATAATCAAAAAATTTACTCTTAAAAAGGCGGTTGATATCTGATTCAATTTTTCCTGTAAAAATATAAGAAATGAGATTTTCCGAATGGCGTAGTTTTGTTGGGTCAGGTTTTAATTTATTTTTTTCAGCGAGGCGATCCATATGAAACTTTCTGACCTCGGCGAGCTTGGCAAGAATTTTGGCCTGGCAATCCGCCGGTGCCTTACAATTCTTTAGATTTTGCGCATACTCAAGCAGAGGATTTATCATATCAGTATACTCTTGCTTGGAGTAATACCCCATTTGCTTCATATCTTCATAAATTAAAAGTTCGCTCTTATCAGGAGAAGTAAAATGATTTTTTAAATTATTTATTTTCCAACTTAAGATATCTGAATCTACCTCTGGAAAAAAAGTTTCTCTTTTATAAAGACTTTCAAATTTATTGAGAGACTCCTCACAAACGGGATCAAGACGACACAGGAGTCTTTCCTGATTATACGAAATTTTCACATCAATCACCTGGTACCCATTTGGGGACTGTGGATCGAGTTTAAGGGCTGCTTTAAGTCCATCTCCACTTTTAAGTAACATAACACCTGGAGTATGACGGGGCATAAGATACTCAGGTTTATTTTTACATTCAAAATATTCCAGTTGGGAATTGGCCCCGAAATTAAGTTTGAACTGATCGAGTTCATGCGCCTTGAGGATTTTATCAAATTCTTCCTTATCTGTTTTTGTCCCATCGAATTTTACCTGAAGTTCATCTGCATCCCTTTCAAGATTATCCAATTCCTCATTAATTTTCTTATCAAGAGACTTTATCTCCTTCTCCCAACTTTGAACTGAATTTTGGTTAAAAGCCACTTGATTAAATGTGGTCTCAAAATCCTCGGCAATTTTTTTATCATCTGCTTTTAGAGTATAATAAACGGCCTGGGCGAGATTGTATTTACCTTCATCAGTAAGCTTTATATATTTTTTGAGCATCTTGGAGTGCTCACCTTTTCTCAAAGTATTAAGGTGACTCTCCTTTTGGCGAAATTCTTTAAGATCATCCTCATTTTTTTTCAGCTCAATCATTCTTTTATCGAGATAATCCGTTTTAAGAAATTCTATGGTGTTTGACGATTCATTTAATAGGCCACTTAACTTAGCTTGACTGCTTTTTATGATGTCTTTTTCTTCCTCTAAAAGTTTTGGACTTTTATACTCATCAATCTGTTTTTTAAAGGCAGTGAGATCCGTTTCTTTTACTTCTAATGCCTCTTTCTTTTTTTGTATTTTCTCCATGCGCTTAATTATTTCTTCGTGACCAGCAAGAAGAGATGAGTTCCACAAAAAAAACATGAAAAGGGCGAAAAGATAATTCATATTTTCCCTTAAATGAAAAAGGCCCTCCGAAGAGGGCCAAAATATTTTCTATCTATTTCCATACATGTTGTACTGGCCGTAGGCTTGGTAAGGACTCCCCCAGTAGCTCTGCTGCTGTTGATAGCCCTGCTGCTGAAATGGATTTTGCTGACCATTAAAAAAGCCAGGCTGCTGCTGATAGCCTTGATAATTAAAATTATAGGCCCCTTGCTGTTGCTGGTACGGATTATAGTTTTGATTATAAAATCCGTACTGGTTCCCCATGTTCGACCCAAACTGTCCGCCGGCATAAAATTGGTTATTATAACCAGGTTGCTGATACATTTGTTGTTGGTACATTTGTTGCTGGTATTGATTCTGCTGCTGATTCTGCTGTTGATTCTGCTGCTGATCATAACCCTGAAAATCAAACTGGTAGCCCTCATCATTTCGTGGTGATGGTGATGTATTGTTATAAGTTACTTCTTGGGCCGGCTCGCCGGTCTGATCAGCAACATAGTCACGGCCTTGTTTCTCAAGTTCAGCATACTCTTTGGCCTTTTGCTCATACTCTAAGGCGCGCTCAGCATCGACTTTATTAAAATGTTGAAGCTCGGCCTGAAGTTCCTGGATTCGGAGTTGAGAGTCCTGGATACAGCGTTGGACATTTCTGTAAGGACGGTAGCAGTGACCACCTTGGCGCATGCGAGCATACTCACGCTGTATTTCTTCACTAAAATTTCTAGTTCTCACCTGGATATTTTCTCTCATCTGCGAAGCCAGATCATAATAAGTCTGAGCGTAACCAGTGACCTGCCCAGTGCGAATTTGGTAGTTTTCTTTTTTTACTTCTAACTCATCAGCATAGGCCTGTCTTAAATTGGTCGCTCGAGTTTTTGCCACTTCAGGCGTGATGACAACTCCTTTCTCTGTGGCCCCCAAACGGGCATGGGAGACAATTAAAGCCTTAATCCCATTGGATCTTTCAGCATCATCAAAACGTCCGTCAGCTTCAAGTTTCTGCACCACGGCCGCAGTGATATAGGGTGATTGATTATAGGGCTTCAATTCCTCGAGGATTTTATTCATTTCAGCGAACAAAGTTTTTTTCTGATCACCCTGAGCTTTTTGAGCAGCTTCATAAAGAGCTTTTGCCCGATCAATTTTTGGCTGGATGATGTATTTTTCAAAATCCGCGATCGTCTTGAGGTCTTCCTCTTTGTAATTTCCTTCAGTGATCGCCTTGGCTGATGTTTTTACGGCGTCTAAAATTAATTTATCCCTGATGTCATTTAAATTATCTTCATAAACCTGATATTTTTCAATAAATTCTGAAATCTTGGCATAATCACCACAATCTTCAATTTCCTCTCGCTCAGCTGCCATCCGATCACTTTCAATATCTTGAAGAGATTTGACTAAGTATCCATCTGGAAGAATTTTTTCAAAGTGCTTACAACCGTCTATTTCTTTAAAGTCACCATAATTAGAACCAGTTATTGGGGATTCCATACCCGTTGATAAAAAAAGGAGATCGCCACTTTCATTGTAATCACCAAACTTTTCATCCAAGAAGCCTGGATAGATAGCACTCTCGACAACTCCCTTCTCACTTATGACTCCAGTATCTTTTAAGCACTGCTTAAATCCGGACATGTTAGCTTTTACATTAATCTCTTTATTATTAGGTTCACCCTTTACAACTTCTTTGACTTTGTACTTACATAAGCCATCGGAATTGCAATCAGCTCCTTGCTTAATTTTTGCTTCAATAGAATAGACCCGTTTCCCATTTATCACGTTTGACACTGAAACCCATTCGATCATGGAGGAACAGTTGCTTATCATCTTTGGAGACTTGAGCGATAATTGACCACTTCGAGGATCATGCCCTAATTTAAGTTTTCTATTATCTTCAAGTATCATCTTCGTTATGTACTTGAGGGGAATCGAGGACTGATCTTTATCACAGTCTCCAGATTTTTTTACCACTATATTTTTTTCAGCAACTTTTTCATTTTTTTGATCATTAGAATTTGAACTCTGTTCTAATGTTTCTTGATAATCATCGAGGGCTTCAAGTATACCTTGCCCATAGGATGATTGAGCTAGAAGTGAAAGTAAGGCGACCGTAAACATTTTCATAAATGCCCCAAAAAGTTGAGTTAACCCAAAATCTTTTCGGGCCCAAGGCCTTAAAACTTAAGTTTTTACACCATGGTGTAAGGATCAATATCTATTTTATAGGTCACAGAGCTTAATGATTTATAGTTATTTTCAAATGTTTTTAAGAGGTTATGAAGTTGAGCGGTCTCACTCGATTTCAATAAAATTGACCAAGTAAATTGGTTTGATTTCTTTTCAATCGATGCGGGCCTTGGGCCTAAGAGAATGACTTCTGGAAAATGCGCGGCTATCAAATGACGAAACATCGGGCCAACCTGCTCAGCAACATGGCCGATGAGTTTATCTTGAAAGCGAGAGGTGAAATGAATCATGGCTAATCTTTTAAAAGGAGGGCAGTCACATAATTCCCTCATTCTAATTTCGTCCTGATAAAACCCATCAAAATCATGAGACTTAACAATTTGGAAAACTCTATTATCCGGATTGAGGGTTTGAATTAAAACTTTTCCATCTTGAGAATATCTTCCGGCCCTACCTGAAACTTGAGTGAGTGTTTGAAAAACTCTCTCTGAAGATCGAAAATCTGGAAAATTCAACTGACTATCAATGCCCAAAATTAGAACCAGCTTCACCCGTTCAAAATTATGTCCTTTTGAAAGCATTTGAGTGCCCACCATAATATCAACTTCACCCTTATGAAACTCTTCTAGGCGATTTTCAAGCTGGGTGAATGTTTTAATTTCTTCGCGATCAAAACGCTCAATTCTCGCTTGTGGAAAATACTGCTGAAGGACATCTTGAATTTTTTCAGTACCAAAACCTTTATGCACCAAAGTCATACAGGCACATTGAGGGCATTGGGCCGGGAGAACATCTTTATAGTCGCAGTGATTACACGCCAGTATATTTTTTAATCTATAAAAGCGTAAACTCACTGAACAGTTGGGACAACTAAATTGATGTCCACAAGAGCGACACTGAATATAATTAGCAAAACCCAGACGGTTAACAAACACCAAGACCTGCTCTTTTTTGGCCAGAGCATTTGCGATGGCATCAAGAGATTTTGGCACCAAAGGCCAGTACTCCTTTCCCCCTTCTGTTTTTTCTCGCGCATCGATAAGCTCGACCTGAGGAAGAAATGCATCTCCCGCTCTTTGTCTTAATTCATGCAGATTTTTTTCACCAGCTTGGGTATGAAAAAATTGGTAAGTCTCAAGACTGGGTGTAGCTGAGCCCATAATGAGGGGGATATTGAGAAGCTGGGCTTTTTTTGAGGCAACGTCACGAGCATTATAAGGACATCGATCATCTTGCTTAAAAGAAGTATCATGTTCCTCATCAATCACAATCAGACCTAAATTTTTTAAAGGGATAAAAACAGAACTTCTTACACCTAAAATAAGAATAGGTTCTTCTGCAGAGCGAGCCGCCTGCCAAATTTGAAATTTTTGAGAATCTGAAAGCTCAGAGTGGTAAGTGAGTATTTTCGCTTTTATATATTTTGAAAAAGTTGTGGTGAATTGAGGGGTAAGATTTATTTCAGGGAGTAAAAAGAGCACACTCTGACCTTTGTTGAGTGTCTCTCGAATAAGATCTAAGTAGACGGCTGTTTTTCCACTCCCAGTCACTCCATGAACTAGATATCTAGAAAATTTTCCAAGGCCTTGGCGAATATCTTCAACCGTCGAGCGCTGTTTATTATTTAAGTCGAATTCCAGATCTTTGCCCTCCCCCTCTTCCTGCTGAATGGGACGTGGTCGTTTGAGGGCATGGGGCAAACAATCAAATATCAATTGACCTAAGCTGTAATGGTAATAACTCGCCATCCATTCAAAGAGCTGAAGCTCTGATTCGCTTAAACTCTCAGGCAGCAATTGGTGGATAGATTTTATTTTATCTTGGGATGTTTCCCGGTATTCATTTGATTCAGACTCATCAGTTGAGATCACACAACCAAATTCTTTTCTTTTACCCAGTGGCACTTCAACCACCTGACCGCGCTGCAAGTCCCCCTCATAAAAATATAAGAGACCAGATTTTTTCAAAGGAAAATTAACTGCGACTCGAGCAACTTTCATTACA
>CANEVK010000003.1 GCA_947442115.1 Bacteriovoracaceae bacterium
AATACCATGCCGTTAAAACGACATCGCTCAAGGGAAATTTCATCCACAACTGATTCCAATTTGAATGCCTCTAGTTCATCAAGAAGGCTTAAAACTTTAAATTTCTGTTTGAGATTAAGATAACAGTAAAAAAGTTGAATAAGTGTATTAAATTCAAATCTATTGAGATTATATTGATGAAAGATTTTTTTTGATCTTATAAAAAACTCTACTGCATTATGACTGCGGCTTGAAGAATTAAGACTAATTGCTAAGACAAAGCATCTCTGAGCCTCAATCAGGGGATGATGGATTACCATCTTTATGAGTCGATCCTCAATTTCTTGAAATTTGTTCTCTCTAATCAAAAGAGAGCACTCTAAAATGACTTTTTCGTTTTGAGAGAGTCTCTTATCTTTGAGGTATTTTTTCTTTTTTTCGGCTGAAAGATTGAACCAATCCATGGCGAGCATAAAAGTTTTTACTCGATTAAATTCTTCCTTTGAATCTTCGCCTGATTGGGCCATAAGGAGAATCTCTCGCTTATTTGGTGAGCTCTAAAAGATCTTTGACTAGCTGATCTGGCTTGTCGAGATCCTCTTCCATTTTTAAATAAATGTTTATTTTGGAATGAGAGAGAAACTTATGAATATCGCGCTTAATTTCTCGACTGAGTAAACAGTTCAGACGCTCATGTCGCCCTTCATTTGATAGCTCTTTGTCTTCATCGCAAACAGGTGAAGACTCTCCAAGTTTAAGCCATGTCAAGTGGAGATGAAGGTCTTTAAGTGATTCGAATTTTAAGCGATGACCGGGTGAACATTTATTCCACATCTGATTAATTTCTTTTAAAAACTTTCTGTATTGCTTTGTCAGCTCCTCATGGGTTTTCTCACCTAGCTCCATGGGAATATCATCTGCATTCGGCCCGACTCTTCCTCCAGTTTGAGTTTGAGACCAGGTCATCGAAATAGATAAGCTAAATAAAAGAAGCAGAGTCCATTTGAACATAAGAACTTATCGGACAAAAAGGCTCTAGACTTAAGGTTTTACGCTAAACTATTGAAATGAGACCAGCTCTGCTGGTCCCCTCTCAAGTGCTTAATGGAAACGAGCATCATCAATCATAAGCAATAAATCGTCCATAAAGAGCAGACCACTTCGTGAGCTAAACTTTTGACCGAACTTATAAATTTGGACCGTAGGTAAGTTTTTAATTTTTTCAACCTGTGTGAGCATTGGCTCTCTCAAAGTGTCCACTGTAAAGATTTTAATATTTGGATCGAATTGATAAAACTCCACCAGGTCTCTGAGATTCTCCTTCATTCTCACAGTATAGTCATCGATAGAAGACTTATTCATCCAAACGACTATCGCCACTGGACTTGAGGTGAGTTCAAAATGGTAATTCATTTGGTTAAGAGGCTTAATCCCTCCATCGGCCCAGGCCAGCTGAGTTAGCTGCAACATCATGCCTAAAATGACTAGTAATTTTTTTAGTTTCATAATATCCCTCCTTATTCTTCTTCGCCTAAATCATTATTAAAAACTGGTCGACTGTAATCATGTTCATCAATCACTTTAACCTCAACTCTACACCCATTGCGCTCCATCAGATTCTCCATACAAAGATCTCTCAACTTTTGGTTTAATCGCGCCTCAGTCACATCATTTCTTTTTTGGTAGCGAATAAAACTGTCCGAATCACATTGTCGATATTCATATTGAAACCATTGAATGCTTGGAGCAGCTAAAACTTGTGGACACCCACTGGCCTCAGAAATTTCATAGACAGGTATAAGACCCATTGATATTCCGACATCTGAACTTCTTGAATCTTGGGCAATAGCGCCTGCGCTTAGTGTAAGGGACGCAAAAAGAAAAAACTTTTTTAAATTTGATTTCACGAGACTTCTCCTTGTTTTAATTATTAAGGAGATGATAAACCTCAGGGCAGGGGTGTCAGGAAAAAAAAATGCCACAGGAAATATTGAATCGATCCAGCTACTTAGACGTTTTTATTCAATAAAGCTTCATTTGGGAGCTGGTTATTAAAAAACATTAAATATATTAATTTTTACAGAAATTATAAGACAAAAAAATGCAGGAAAAATTTATTATTTGATAGGAATTAATCAGCAATTCTTTTAAGCTTTTCTGGCTGGACGGAAGGCTTACAGATGGTAGGACTTCCGCCTCAGCACGAATGATACTTAGCATTTAATTTAACTATTCATTCTGAACACAAATTTTATACGACACAACTCTTTGACTCTCTGGAAGACCGCGAGTTATCGGTTCTAAAATCGCTTTATCACTTTTAACTCCCGTCCACTCCCCGATCAAAAATCCCGCCTCATCTATACGATAAGACATATATTGAGGAGTACTGGTTGATCCGATGAGTTCAGATCCATTATTAACCATGTAACGCCCATTCATTCTTGAGTCACCTTGATGGGAGACGAGGAAGCCATCAAATTGGGTAAAAGTGAGATTTTCAGAAAATCTTATTTTTGTAAAAACACCTTTTTTGGCATTCATTTCCCTGCATGAAAAAGACTTCCCTAAGAGTTCAGCCTCCTGGGGCGCTCTGGCCGTCTCAAATCGCTCTCTTAAGCTTTTTACCACAGGATCTTCGCTAGGTAGGCCAGACACCCCTGCAAAACTCGTTAGTGATGATAGAGCTAAAAGAGCTAAAAGTGTTTTTTTCATTCCCATATCCTTGTTTTAGTTATCCAGATTAAAACCTAGACTTTGAATTGCTGGGAAAAAAAATAATCTTAAGATGCGCGGCCTAATAAAGACCCGCATCCCCGCTCGCTTTTGCACTTTGATCAATAGTCACCCTGATGCGTGTCGTATTATTATATTCATTGCTTTCTTTTAATCTATTCAATGGGTCAGCTGTTGACTCTAGCCAATATGTGCCCGAAGCAACATCCGTCACATCGATCCACTGCCCATCCCGGGTGGAGTCATAAACATCGACCCACCCTACACTGATGCCCTGAACCTGTGTTCCACAAGAGCGATAGCGGCGATAACTGCTGAAGCCTGATAAATTGGAATTATAAATTGATTCATCAATGAGACAGAAACTGACTTTCTCTGTTCTCGCAATAATCTCTCCTACACCTGAAGCCTCTGTTATTTCTCTCAGTTTATAATCTGAAAAATCATTAAAATGAGTATGATAATGAGTTGGATGATAAATGAAAGTTCCCGCCAGGATCGAATAGTACGTACCATGAGTTGTGTAAATTCGTTGATACACCTTTTGAGTGTCTCCCGTAATTGCACCTCCTCTAAGTTCCATTCTGCCTTTGCCAATATTAGCAACACCATTAGAGAAACGGAGAAGGACTCTCCCTGGAATCGTGGTTGAATCGATGTAATGATCATAAAGTGGATAGGTTGCAGTTTTCAAATCGGGTAAAAGTGAATGAGCCTGGGCCAGTGAAAGAAAAAAAACAAAATTCAAAGTCACTAATCTAAATAACTTGAACATAAGAACCATCCTTTTTTAATTTCAAACTAAGGGACAAAAAGTAAATGACTGTTAATGCTCCTGCTTCGACCTACAATCGCCTTGGTGGTTAATTCACTGAGGGCCATTTGAACTTGAGTAGGAGTCGCTCCCGGATTTTTCTCTAAGTAAAGAGCCGCAACACCTGCTGTATGCGGAGCTGCCATTGAGGTTCCACTGAAGGATTGTGTGGCAGTATCAGACGTGTGGTATCCTGATATGATGGAAACTCCTGGAGCAAACCAATCAACACACTTTCCCCAGTTCGCCCAATTGGGCCTTGTATCGTAAATATCAGTCGCACTCACCACCATGGCTTCCAAGACTCCAGAAGGAGAAGATTTACAAGCATCCTTATTAGAATTTCCAGCTGCGACAGCAGTTGCAACGCCGGAAGAGATCATGTTTCGAATGGCCGTATCAAGGGCCATACTTTTTGGTCCCCCTAAGGAAAGGTTGGCGACTGAATTGGCCGGATGGTGAGCAGTGATCCAATCGACCCCTGCAATCAGCGTGCTGTAATAACCGGATCCTTTACAATCTAGGACACGTACAGAAACGAGACTCACATCCCTGGCCACCCCATAAGTTTCTCCTCCAATGGTTCCGGCCACGTGAGTGCCATGCCCATAACAATCACTCCCATCTCCTCCAAACCCATCAAAACCAAAACTGGCACGACCACCTAAATCAGTGTGACTATACCTTATACCACTATCCACCACATAGGCCGTAACTCCTGCTCCTGTTGAAGTCGTCATAAATTGACCATCAAGTGGCAGATAACGCTGATCAATTCGATCTAATCCCCAACTTGCAACGGCTTCTGTACTTTGTGGACGGAGTGAAATTTTAAAGTCTGGTTCAATCCTCTCGATACGATGGTCTTTTCTAAGCTTGGCTATCGCCAAGTCTGAAAAAGTTCCAGCAAATCCCTTAAGAGCAGTCTTATAAATAAATTGAGGCTTTATTCCATAATCATGAATCACAAGTTTTGGATCAGCTTTTTCACTTAAAGTCACAATCACTCTTTGCGAAGCATAACTCTTCATTGAATAAATAAAGACAACGGTAAGGAGGATAAATTTCCTGAACGACATAATGGCCACCTCGGAGAAGGGTTAATCTTGGTCTATTTTTTTCATTCTCTCGAAGTGGTGTCATCATAAGAAAATCTAAAGACTCTTTGAGTTTATTTTTATGCGGTAGTTTTTTTAATCTTTCATCTTAAGTTGACGGCCCTATGGTGCATTGTTCTTGATGTTTATTCTGGAATTGAAGGAATCAGCATTAAAGAATTAACCATTTTTGTCCGATAAGGGGTTCATGCCTAAACTTTTAATGATTATTTTAAGCTTTTGCTTAAGCTTACCCGGTTTTTCTCAGGATCCAAAAACTGAGGAAGACCTCAAACTTTTAGCTGAATCCAGTTTGCCTTTAGGGGAATACGAAGTCCAAAAAACGTCACAACTTCAAATCAATGGGGAACCCTTCATTAAGCTTGAGTTTGATCCCAAGTTTAAATCTGGACTAAGCTCCTCACTGCTCGAAAAAAAGAATCCAACCTACCTCTGCCAATCTGACGAGTATAAGCTTCTAGGCGACCCCTTGTTTAAGACGAGCTATGTGGCGCTGAATGTTGGGAGTTCAATACTGGCCTACAACCAATTGAAGGCAGCTCAGTGGGATAAGGCCAAGCATTTCTACGCTGGCTACATCATTGGTAATGTAACTTCAGGTGGATTTCAGCTGCTGCTCCCAAAGGATACTCCTCATCGAAAGCTTAAGATTTTTATGGCGGGAGTTATTGCTTCGGCCGTGGTGGGAACCGCCAAGGAAGTCAGAGACTCTTACGGTTATGGTAACCCCGAAGCTAAAGATGCTTTCGCCACACTCCTCGGAGGAGTTGGTGGCTCCATCACCTTCAGCTTGGTGGATTTAAAAAAGATATCGAAACATTAAGACGCTTATCTGGGGATCAAAAGTTTTACAATGATCCCTAAGACCATACAGGTTCCTAGGATCACAAATAAACTCTTTTTAAACTTAAACTGCATGATGAGGGCGATGGCACAAATCCCGGTGGCATAAAAATCAATCGAGCTTAAAACCGGCAATTCAAAATCAAAGATAAATGCCTTCACTGGACTTGATTGAGTAAAGAGGGCTTTGAGAACAAACCAAACTGAGAGATTAAATATCACACCTACCACAGAGGCCGTGATAGCACTTAGTGCATCCGAGAACACTTTCTGTCCGCGGATAAATTCCACATAAGGAGCGAAGGTAAAGATCCACAAAAAGCAGGGAGCAAAAGTCATCCAGGTGGCAAGAATAGAGCCAATAAAGGCTGCAAGATAAGGACTTGTCACATCCGGAAAACGATAGGCACCCATGAAGCCCACAAACTGCACCGTTTGAATCAAAGGCCCCGGTGTGGTTTCGGCCATGGCCAAACCATCCAACATCTCAGGGCCCTGAAGCCAACCATAGACTTCCACCGCTTTCTGAGCGACGTAAGTAAGGGCTGCGTAGGCACCTCCAAAAGTCACCATGGACATCTTGCTAAAGAAGAGATTTATAGAGTGAAAGGTAGACTCAGTACCAAATATAGCGATGGTTAAAAGAATCGGAGCAATCCAGAGTCCCAACCAAATACTCATGGTTTTAAAAGTTTGAGAAAGAGTCGGAAGTTTAATATCTCCAACATCTGTAAAAAGTTGATGGTGAGACACTAACTTTCCATAAATCATTCCCGTGAATGCCGATGACAACACCACAATCGGAAACGAAACATTAAAAAAGAAAAGTAAAACAAAGGCCATGAACGCCATCACCCAGTAAAAAGAACTCTTCAGAGATGTTTGAGAAATGCGATATAGAGAAGCCATAACAATCGCAATGATGGCCGGTTTCATGCCATAAAAAAGACTCTGAACAAATGAAATATGGGAAAAAAGCACATAGAGGTAAGAGAGGATCAATATAGAAAGAAAACCTGGCAAAATAAACAATCCACCGGCCAGAAGTCCCCCACGCCACCTGTTCATGAGCCAGCCCAGGTAAGTGGCGAGCTGCTGGGCCTCAGGCCCAGGCAAAAGCATGCAAAAATTCAGCGCATGAAGAAAACGCTCCTCAGAGATGAGTTTTTTTTCCTCCACCACCAGTTTGTGAATAACCGCAATTTGTCCAGCGGGACCGCCAAAACTATGGGCCGCCACATGGGCCCAGATCTTCCACTGTTCTTTGGTTGATATCTTTTCCATTGCTCTCAAAATATCATGGGCCGGCCTGAGTCTACAAGCAGTTAGGGATATGAGAATTTTTTTGCAAATTCCCTTTCTGTCTTCATTAAAATTATGCCAGCTCTAGATTACCAAAACGAGGTTAAAAGTATCCTTAGCCAAAAGGACTTTAAAATTGTTGAAGATCAGGACATTAACCGGGCCAATGAAATAGCACTATTTTGGCAGCACCATAGTGCTATTTTGATCTAAGCCTATGAAAAAATGAATCTAAACCATCTTAAAAACGATGATTTTCCCCTACAGCCAGGTCACATTTTGGTCGATAAGAATTTATGAGACTCGCTCTCCTATTGATCTCAGTCCTCATATTCAAAAGTGCCTATGCACTTGATTGCCTTCCTATGGATCAGAACCAAACAGGGTTAAATCAATTATCACAATTCCTTTCCAAGAAATGTTCTTTGAAAAATCCTCAAATAACAAATAACTCCTCACAGTCTGGCGCGATAGGCTCACTTGAGAGACTAAGCACTCGCTGTGCTGAGGAGTGGAAAGTGAAGACTGAATCAGGGATTTATAAACTTCCAGCAGGTCTGCAAGTTTTAAAACTTCAACCGAATAAGATTATCTTTCATCACCAAGGCAAGATACTTGAAGGACTCATTCAGGAAGACGCCTTGACGGGAAAAAAAGATTGTAAACAAGCTAAAGAAAATCCGAACTTAAAAGCATTTTTGTATGAAGCCCGTTTTCATATTGATCAGGCCATGGCCTTAACCCAAGATAAAAATTCATCCTATGCCATTTTTCTAAATAAGCTGAAAAAAGAACTTGATAAAAAAATATCATCGAAAGATTTTCAAAGACTTTCAAACCAATGGGCAGAAACAATCAGACGAAGTGGCGATAAAGTTCAAGATATAAAAAAATTTGAGAATCTCATAAAGAAAGCTTATGACCCCCAAAATGAAAAAGGGAAAAAGCTATCCGAAAGCACTCTATTTGTTCCCCTTTCAAAAGAGTGGTTTCAATCCGATCCTGAACTAAAAACATTTTTTGACAAAACCTGGGTTAAATCAGGCTATGACATCCGAATTTTATACGGGGCCTCTGGTGAAGGTGTCAGCTACGATGAAACTAAATCTAATGATCAGAATGAAAGTTTTTTACAAATGCAAAGCCTTATAGAAAAAACCACTGCCTTTATTAATCAAAATCCCAATTCTCCATTTTCTCAAACTCCAGAAGCACTTTGGCTAAAGAAGACAGGCCATACGGGAATTAAAAATTATGAACGAATGATCTTTATTTCACCTCATACTTGGCAAGCAAATTCAAAAGACTCCCCTTGGGCAGAATTCATACCAGTAGACCAAACGTTGGGAGGACTTCATTCGGATTATTTACTCAGTGTCATGATCCATGAACTCAATGTTAATTCGCCCAATTATTTAGCAACGGATACTCACGGCCCTCAGTCTGAAACATGGGCACTGAGACAATGTCTATTAGAAAATGGAATAAATAAGCTAGATCAAGAAAATCCAGAAACAATTCAACGCTTATTTGGAATGAACTCTCAAATTTCAACAATCTATTTAAAGTTCATGCTAGAGGAATAAATGGATCCTGTTTTTTAGTTCGGCTGGTTTTTATCTAGCGGTTCACCCTTACATGCCCTGTGCCCTTTCGCTCCCGTGATGCTAGTTGGGCCTGTCCTCTTAAGACCGATCATGCAAAAAATAATTATTAAATCGTTTCGAATGTCATTTTTGGCATCGGATCTAGATTAGTGTTTCTCCAAGAAAGCTTCTCTTTGATCTAAAATATAGTCGTAATGATCACCCAGAATTTCTTTGACCTTCTGCGAGTGAACACGTTTGTATTCTTCCACCGAAATCACTTTCTCATCGACTATCCACCCAGATTCGCCATTCATACTACTCAATACATTAATACTTTCACCCAAATTGCCGTTCAAGCGTTCCTGATGATCTTCCATTTCTTTGCGGTAAGCCTTATAGATGGCTTCCCCATTCTGAGCATCCACAAAAATAAGGGACTGCCGCATCTCAATCTCCCATTCAGGCCCCAAGTCAGTCCATTCAGCGACAGCAGAAGCATGGCCCTGGGTCGGCACGTTTTCTACGACGTGGGCACGGGTTTCAATGAGTCTGGCACGCTTTGGCATCGCCCGATACTCAGGAACTGAACCATTGCTTACGGGGATCACTTGTTCGGTCACATGGACCGTCTCAGGAGCTAATCCTATAGGCCTAGAATACATAATGTAATAGGCCAGCCCCGATGAAACGATGAGAATGAGTAAGATGATTAAACGCATAGATCAATGGTTAAAAGCTAAATATTGTTATCGAATTGCTTGCCTTAAATATCATAGCCTAGGACTTCATGGTTAAGTCCTCAAAAAATTACAAGGTGTGTAGATTTTTCAAGAAATCATCTATCGGTTAAAAAGAAGGCAAATGAAAATAACCCACATGATGGGTTTCAAGCATCAATCCAGACTGCATAGTAATAGATATTCCCATGGGCCTCAGCACTCATACTCTCAATAACAACATTACGCTCAAAGCCTCTTGCAAAGGATGTAGCACAAGTTTGTTACAATACGAATGCAAGAAAAAATCTCTTTTAGACTCCATAAAGAGCGACGTCTTGTAATTTATAAAGGTCATAAAAAAAATGATCAAAAAATAGACAGTCCCAATAATCCTGCTATTTTTTAAAAAGGTGAAACCTAATCTATAGATAATGTCTTCAAATGGGAAAAATTCCATTTGTCTTAAGTCCTTTATTAAAAAATTTGAATAAAAATCAATTGATTATAACTATCTTGATTTGTTAATCTTAGGGGGTATGAAATTACAGAAAAAATTTAAAACAGTCTTTTTGATCTCGATAGGATTGTTGATTACGTTTGTTTTTTTACCATCATTTTGGATAAAATCTAAAACAGATCAAGCCGCTGCAAAATTAAATATCAAAAATCTAGAAGCTAAATTGGAACAGCGTGAAGTTGAATTTATTCCGACTAGGCTAGATTTCATCGAAAATAACATGCCTTTTCCATTATTCGTTATTTTTGGAGTTATTCGCGGAGAAAAACACTCATTGTCTTTGCTCCAATCTGATGCAAAAAAAATCAATTTCCAAGTTAATGTCCCAATAAAAATTAATGTCTTTTATTCAGCTAAAAACCCAAAAAGTCTATTTCTTCGTCACCCAAAAGAGACAATAAATATAGTTACTTCAATGAAATATTATCATTACCTTTTTTTGTATCTTCAATTTATGAAATCTTTTGTTTTTTAACCACCTTTTGAATTAGCGATATTTTGTTAATCAAGGGCTTGATCGCAGATTTTTAATTCTTTCACACTCGTATCCAATTCTTTGAGCATTGGCCCTTTGTACAAAGCTTTTAATTGTGCCTATGACAGAGACGAACTTTGAAATATTCTGACCATCTTAAAAGTGAGCTCAGTAGGCAAAAAAAGCACCGGCGCGAGACGGAGCGTTTAAAAATCTTTCACACTTTTTATAACTTATTCCTTTCGTAAAAAAGTTGGTGCCCAGAGAAGTACTTATAGATAAGGTCATTGTCTATAGTTTTAGCCGCTATGCCAGATCGGTCACGCATCTCCTTAAGGCTTTGGAGGAATTTAAAAAACTTTCTGTAGGCTTTGTTTCAATCACTGAATCCATTGATACCAACACTCCACTCGGCTCTGAAGTCTTCACTTTCCTTGGCGCTGTAGGTGCTGAAGTGAGAGCGATGAAGGCGGATAAAGTAATACTTGAGGAAGAAATGGCAATAGAAGAAGAACAAGCAATAAGTAAAAAACAGGATATTCAATTTGAGTTAATACGCTTTTGATTAAAATGGATGGGCGAAATTAGAAATACATCTTATTGCCGTATAAAGTGAAAATTACGGGTCTTAAATCCTGCCCCCGCAACCAAAATTCCAATATCTTCAATTCTCTTTAAAAAACTTCTGTGGCATTTGCCTTTCGTGATAAACTATTTGTTCATTTAAACTATTAATGAACGGAAATTACGATGTATTCTTTTAAGACGAATAGTGAATCCTTTGAGCGAAATTTTGGAAAAGTCGTCTACCCCAAGTCCGACTCCAACGTTAACAAGAGATTCATCATCATTGTATTTCTGTGCATGTTAATTGTAATCATGAGAAGCAATGGAGGTTTTGATTTTGACACGGGATTCTTCGTTGCCGCTGTGGTTGTGGTGTACTTTTTCACATTATTTTTCGGTCCCATTCATGGTCGTTATCTTACCTCAAAGGGTATTCTCATTAGATCCTCAATTGTCAAAAAAGATGTTTTTATTCCATGGGAAGATATTACGAAGGTTGTGATTACAGAAGGGTACCTCGGGATAGAATTCTTTGATATTAGAGGGAAAAAATATGGCTTTAATTACTCTTCTTCAAGATACAGCAAAAGGAACAGTTTGTTCGAGCCATTTATGGAAAGCTTAAAAAAGTTTAGGCCTGACTTAGAGGAGACCTACGTTAAATACGATATTAATGACGTGATTAGAGAAATAAAAAAAGACTTTAAGGCAAACCCATGGTTTGTTATTTTTGGAATCATAATCTTTATTTTTATATTAGTTACCTGTACTTGATATCAATCTCTGATGAAAAGGTATGCGGTACCATTTCGCTCCACTCGGCTCTGCAGTCTTCACTATCCTTGGCGCCGTGGCCCAGTTAGGTCATTTTATGATTATTGATAAAGATTTTGAACCAACTTGATTGAAATTCACTGGATCTTCTTATTGAGATAAAATAATCGCAAGAGGGGATGATGGCCTATTTACCGAAGAAAATATTCCTCGATGGAAAATAAACTCCAATTGCCTTAATAGTTTTTTTTGATTAGATAACCAGTATTGTCTTTTAAGCTGATTTTTTTGAAGCAATTAATTGATAGCACTCTTTCTTAAACTGAATCTCGACACCCGATTTCTGTCGAACACGAGAAACTAGTTTTTGCAATTTGACGGCATCTCCTTTATCCAAAAGTTCTGTGCCCCAAATTTTTTTATAAAGATCATCTTTTCTGACAGGGAGCTTCGAGTTTTTTAAAATAGTTAAAAGAACTTCTTCTTTGTTTCCATCTACATCTAATGGCCCAGTATTTTGTTCAAATTTTGAACGATACTTATGGAGCGCAAGCGAGAATACGCATTTATCTCCAAAGTATTCAAAATTATGTTTATAAGTATGAGGGGCCAGTTCCATTAAAAGCTTCCAATACTTCTGTGCTTCCTTAAAATCAGCTGCTTCAAAAGATTGAATAACTTTGATTTGATAAAATAAAAAAGGATGACCATCAAAATCTCTTTGATAGACGTAGATTGGTTTGTTTTTGTGAAGATGATCTAAAAATGTACGCATATAAATAAAGTTAGCACTGGCCTGGAATTTTCGACTTCGCTTCATGTTTTGGAGAGCTGATTCACAGCCATTAAAGTCCTCTAACTTCGCATAAAACATGTATCGATTAATTTGGTGGGCAATCACTTGAATCTCAGACATCTCTTGACTTAAATCTTCAATCTTATCCAAAATCTTTCCAGCTTCATTCATACTTCCGATAAAAGCATTATAACTGAACTGACACTGCAAAAGGCAAATTTCTTGTTTAACATTCACTGCAGGAAGTTTTTCTATATGATCAAGTGAGCTTCTCATCCCATGCTCATCTTTCAAGTTGAGATAGACAATGAAAAGTGTATTTACAACATTAAATTCAAGACGAGGAACTTCGTAAGGAATTATTTCTGCTAAAGCTTTTTGCACAAGGGGGAGTGCCTTGTCATACTCATTTCGATTATTGTAGGCCATACCCCAGATAAGATTTCTCTGGGAACTCACCAAGTCATCATAGCCCACATTAAGACTTGGCATGATTGCGAGAATTTCATTCAAATCTCTATCTCGAAGCATGAGCCAGCACTCAAGAATCTTTTTTTCTACTTGAGTCAGGCGATGATCTTTCAAATATTTTTCTGTTTTTCTAAAATCAGTATGAAAAGCATGTAATGCTTCGATGAAGGCAATGACTTTGGATTTTTTCTTATTCACTAAGGCTTCCAAGAAAACGGATCGCTTCTTTTGCCTCTCTTTCAGATAAATCCATTCGAACTCTAAAATAAACCAAGATGGCCTGGTTTTTAAGCATGTGCCTCAAAACTTTTCTAGGACCTTTCTTCATCAGACAATTATAGATTGCATCTCTTTGGGACTCTGGTGTTCCTGCACAATGAAGATTTTTAAGATCAACTGATTTTTGACCGGGAAGTAATTTAAAACTATGGCCTGCGAGTTGTATAATAAGATCTTCAAGATTTTTAATTTCTACTTTGACATGATTGCAATGTTTAATTCTTTTTTCCGTGAGAACAATTAATTTTTTGCTCAATTGATCGAGTTTTCCAAATTCTTTTGTTTGCTCTTTTGTCACTTTAACTTTTTCTTCCGGTGACATCTCTCCGCCACTACCACCTAATTGCCCTTGAGCTTGAGCATTTGGAGTGATTGTTAAAAAAAGTAGAATAAAAATGGCAAAGATCTTCATAGGGGACTTATCGGTAAAAGAGACAAAATGTTGAATTATCATGTTTCCTTTACGCACCCCTCAAGCAACTGAAATCATTGAAAAAAGTAGCCTTTTAAGGCCACCTCTAAAATATGGGGTCAGCTTTTTTTCCCCAAAATTGAACCCCACAACACTAGCCTTGCTTAAGAACTAATCACTTTATGGAGGTCTTATGAAATTCATCGTAACTGTCATTATTGCTATCTTAAGCCCGGTGATTTTTGCTCATGAAGTGGATGGGATAAATGCGAAGTTTAATCAATTAAGTGACCTTTCCAGAGAAAAGTCTATTGATGCCCTAAAAGGAAAAAGTTTTCTTTGCGATGAATTTTTTAAATATGCTGGTCAGCAATCTTACATAAAATTCAAGACCAAACTGGGTTTTGTTAACAAGCCGAACAACTATTATGGGAATGAAACTATTTTGAACCACTTAAGTTATTCAGAATTTCGTCGAGTGAGCGAAGAGCTATTTGCGCAAGTTCCACAGTTTGGTTGTGTCGGAATTGAATGGGGAGTTGCCTACTTGAAAGAAGCTCCGTACCTACATATGAGTACCGAATATGGCCATATCGGTAATACCAACCTTGGACCTTGCTATAATTTGCACTTTAGAGTTCAGGGCAGCAAACTACTTGCGATTGGTAAATATGATAATAAAATTATTCACGCTTTAGACTGTGGCCTACGATAGATTTATACACGCTATGGAGTCGGAATTTGTCATGTACGCCCATGAATACAAAAACTCAAGAACCTGGAATATATAAAAAGACTAAACCCTACTCGTGCTTCTCAAGAAGTCTCATATAAGCAAAAACCTGCCAACGCTTCGTCTCTTCATCGATTAGGCACCATTGACGTTTGGCCAGCTATCTATCGTGAGGCTCTTATCTCGCCGTTTGCAGGCTTCCGCTTAGAGTCTTTTGAAAACAGTCTTAGGCTACCTGTAAAATAAGGGGTCAGCTTTTTTTCCCCAAAATTGAACTCCAAAACACTAGTCTTGGTTAAGAACTAATAACTTTTTGGAGGTCTTATGAAAAAACTATTACTCATTCCACTACTTGCTTTAAGTTTCGAAGCATCGGCACAAAAACTGACTTCGATGAATTGTAAAAAAAACAAAGGACTGTTTAACAAAATGAAAATCGACGTCGATTTTGCGGCTCGGCTAATGAGATACAAAAGTAAATACGACAATGAAGTCTTTGATCAATTATCTAAAGAGGACAATGGCTTTGAAAGAGTATTGATAGGAAAGCAAAGTCATGCAGAAGTATATCTGCGTGTAATTTTTGACAAAAACGCAATCGTAAAACCAAATACTGTCCATCATGACATAGCGATACAGCTCACACGAGTGAATCCAAATGGCTCAACCGTTTCTGCAATGGAATTAGGTTTTACTTGCAAGGCATATTAAATTTGCACAATAAACATAATTGGAGAACTTATGAAAAAGATTATGATCCTGGTATTTTGCTTCTTTATGACCTTACCTGGAATAGTCCAAGCCTATTCAATTTCCTACATTAATCTGGGCTATGGGAAATTAGATGCAAGCTCTGGCGGTGGATGGCTCAATGTCGGAGTTGATAAGAAAAACAAATTAACCAGAATATCAATTGATGTAACAGCTGGTATGTTCGGTGTTAATGAAGATATTCAAAAATCTATTAATATCAAAGAACTTTTATCTGGCGAAACTTTTGGCTTTTATATGAAAGGTTCCCTAGAGCCAATTTTAAAAATTACAGCTGAGTCTGGTTTTACTACAGATGGTGGAAAAGTGAAGCTTTCCATAAGAAAAAACGATGGTTTTTATTTCCAGATTGTCGAACTTGCAAAAGGCGCAAAATCTCAAGATTTTTTTCTTTGGAAGGATGATTCAATCGTTGAAGAGATTGCTATTAATATGCGCGGTTCTAGACCTGCGAATATGTATGTTGGTTGGTATGAGTTAGTAACTAATGGCTAAAAGTCATCCGTTGTTAATAATGATTTCGTAATCTGGAAACTCTCCGGCTCGATCTAGTATCAATTCTTGGCCAAAGGGCTTCAATTTTTGCCTAATTGAAGACCACTCGTCACATGATAAAATGGTAAAAAACTATTACTAGGACGTGTCCATGAAAATCTTGCTTCCAGCTTTGCTGTTCCTTGCTGCTTGCGGCTCAACTAGCGTGAAGAAAAAAATTCAACTTGCCGAACTCGGTAACGACGAAAAAGTGACAATCTACAGGGAAATGCCCACTTTTGGTTACGAAGTTATTTGTGAAGTTGAAATTGAAAGGAAGGGAAATTTCGTTTCTACTGATCTCGAGGCCTACAGGTCAAATCTGGAAGTTGAGGCGCGAAAGTGCGGAGGTAAACAGGCTTTTCTGAGTGGGCTTAGCGGATTTCGCTACGGTTCCTCTGCCAATGTCACGATTACCGGCTACGTCATCCGGCAAACAACAGAAGAGATGAAGATAAAAGATAAGGAACATGTAAAAAAGTTGGCCCAAGCGACTAATCTCAACAATGAATCAGCCTTGAAGAAACTTCTCATTGCCGTTAATCCCTCACCTTTAAAACGCTCTCCGCACGACAACGAGATTCTTTCTTTACTTCTTCATACAAATGCGAAAATCGGACTTAATTGTCCTGCAAAGACAGTTAACTTGCTCCTCAATCAATACCAGGTCCGAATTAAAAATCTTCACCCTAAACTCTCTGTTCTGGAGGAAGACCCTCGCGAAATAGGATTTTGCCAAGACGTTCTCGCGAAAAGCTATTTGACCATTACAGATAGAGATAAGCTTCTAACCTACGCTAACAACGTTACAGTTGGTCTACTCAACTATTTCTCCGGCTCGAACGAGGATTTCCGTAAGCTTCAGCGTGTAAATACTTTTCTACCTATGGTCATGAGTGAGATCAAGCTCGCCTGCTCGAAAGACGAAACATCGAGCGGATGCATAATGCGAGAACGCTTCCAAGAAATCCGCGCACACGTTGAGAAGCTCAGTCCAAAGGTCAAACAACCAGCAATTAAAAAGGAGCTCGATATCCTGCGCTCCGGAATTAAAATTTGAGATATTCATGAAACTTTTAATACTTTCTGCCTTTCTAATGCTTGTTTCCTGCGGACACCACAAAGATGTCAGACCCGGCACTAAAATTCATCGAGTAGCCGTTGCGTCCAAGGATTAAGAAGAAGGAGCACGCGACTGTCTTGAACAAGCGAATCATTATTGTGAGCAGTTCGAGAAACATGCTGTGATCGTGAGCGAAGGAAAGAAAGATGTCGGTCCGGTCGAGGAAGATACCTATAAGAAAACGAAGATGGTGACTCGGGCGGTAGAAACAGTCGGAAGAATAGGCGAAATTAGAACTACATTTTATATACTCTAGTTTTAGGAATCGGATGACCGGGCCCTTTTAGATAGTTTTCTTGACCAATAGCTGAATTAAAACTTTCGCCGATTCATGCTTAGATTTGTTGTCCTCAAAGTTTTCCATCGCAGTAGTATCATTTTTTATTTTTTCTAACCAGATTAAAAACATTGGCAATGAAACTGTCAGTTCTTGCTTATAATTCAAAAGTACATTTTTGTTTGAATCTCTTAAATGCATATCAATTCTTTTTTGGGCGGCTCCCTTCATGAGATGATTACGCCCGTCTTGGATAGTGACGAGGTCACAAAAAAGCTGTGATTTGTTTTCATCGAAATTGAGGATGGAACATATCTTTCTGGCCATGGAAGGAGAGAGGCCTTGCTCACCTCTCAAAATTTTACTCAGAGACGATGAAGAGATATTTAGATCACGTGAAAAAGCGCGTAGGGAGTAGTTGAGATTACGTTTCATCCGTCGACGGAATTCTTGACTTAAAATTTTTCGGTAGTCTAGCTTGTCTGAAATCATAAGCGCCCCTTTATCCATTTGCAGAATAAAGGGGGGGGATATTAAATTGGGGCAAAAATGCTGACCTGTTTATTTTCTTTTTTGATCTACTCGTTTCTGAGTGAATTTTGGATAGCCGGCAGCCACGCCACACCCTACACTGGCCGAGCAGTAAATCCCAGCCTTTGAAGCACAGGCATGAAGTGTTTCAACATTGGACCACGACTTAGAACCAAGGGTGCAAGTCAAATTGTCAGTTGGGTCTGCATCCTGACAGGTAACTCGGCAGGAGCCATAACGACCAAGATAGTCAATATCAACCGAATAAGCGCTAAAACTCATGCCCATTAAAACGACGATTCCAAATAACTTCTTCATACGTTCCTCCAATAAAGATTAAGTCCTGCAACTAATTATAAGGCTTAAGTAGAAAGAAACTTTGCTCATCGGCTACTCAAATACATCCAATAGGAAGAGGGAGGGATAAGTTCCAGTAATGAAAGATGGTATCCACGAAACACCAGGAAACAGTTTTTGAATTAAGTTCAGTCAATGGAAAAAAGTACCTGGCCGAAACCTTGGGCAGTAAGGACAGGTGAAATTAGAACTACATTAGACATACAAGAACTCTAGGGCACCCCCCTTAGAAATAGCGATCTCTTATGATTGTTTGCTGAGAATCTTGAACCAACTTGCTTCAATTTACTTAATCTTATTTTTTAGAATCTAAAAAAGGCTTAAGTTATTGAAAATTTCACTACCGGCGCCGGTAATGAATGAGAATAAAAAAACCCCTCACAAGGAGGGGCTGATAGTATTGATAACTATTTTTTAACGCCTTGAAATCTTTTAGGTTTATATGAATATGAAGCAACACCTTCATTACCGCATTTAGTTTCAGCCTTTACCTTACAAGCAGCTTCTGTCAATGCATCTCCAAATCCAGATAATCCGTGCCCACCGGGTGTCGAAGGCTCACAAATCCAAGTACAAGTAGTTCCAGTGTGAGATGTGGATTGGACTCCTACCGCGAATGATTCAAATGAAGTTGCAACCAGTAAAACGATCAAAAGTTTTTTCATAAGTACTCCTTTATTCAATTTTAAACCGGATGTTAGTCCGTTCCTAATTTAAAATTCATTAATTCTAAGTCTTTGTATTTTCTAATATACTATTGAAATTATTTGCCAACTTTTTATTTGATTTTAATGTCCGACATGTTCTGCGGCGTTCTGTTTACTCAACAAGATTACAACCAAGCTTCTCATTTCGATATTAAGCTCTAGCAGTTGAACCCAAAAAGGAGAAAATCACTTCTTTTTTTGTCTCATCATCAGTGAGGCTTCCATCGTGATAGCCATATTTTTTTTAAGGCAATATTCTTTATCATTTCTAAGAGTGAAATCGCATGAACAAAATTCTTTGGCCCGCATATGGACTAAGAGGTTAGGCATTTCAAGCAGGGATGTTTCTAAAATGATAGTGGTCGTTCCTAGAACAATTAAAAGGACAGGTGAAATTAGAACTACATTAGACATACAGGAACTCTAGGGCACCTCTTGGAAATAAAATGTCGGCCCAAAAGGACCATCTTTTATGACTATTGAATGAAACCTTTGGCCAGTTTCCTTGAAATTCGTCCAACTTTCTTGTTTAAGACCGTCTCGTAAATTTCAGCCGACTCCGAGAAAAAGTCGTGAAGATTTCCTTTTAAAGTGAGACCGAAGGTCATCCGATTCCTAAAAAGGGGGGATTTCTGCTTTTTGATTTATACTGATGTAGGGTTAATTCAGGCTGTCCTTTCCAATTTTTTCTCCTTCTAATCTTTAATAAAGTTTGAGTTCTTTTTATCGTTATTTTGAATTGACTGATTTGACTTAGCTGACTGATCTTTTTCATTTGTTCCTGTAAGTGAGTTCCATCCATTCCTCATTTTTGCCCCTGACCAACTGGCCCCTTTTTTAATCGGCATACTCATGACAGTTTTCCCAACTCCCAGAGCCGCCATTCCAGGAACGGTAGCGATCCCAGACGCAAAAGAGCTGATCCCATCACCGATGTGCGATTTCGTGAAAAGTGGAACTAATAAGATAGACAGGGCAATACACAGATTTATGATGGAGGTGGTGATAATATTGTCACTGTTTTCAGTCGTAGGCTGAACAGCAAGCTTTAAAAGCATCACTCCTAGAATTGACCACATGATTTTCCATGAGATCACGGTAAAGAGTCCCTTATACAGATTCTTAGAAATACTCGCTGTATTCTCAGGAATGTAACAAAGAATCATTAAGGGCGCACAGACGTAAAGAATCGACCAACAAAAATGAATCAAGGCATCCGTCACAAAAATTCCGAAGTACGCCAGAAAGTATGAAAGAAAATTTAGCAGAAAGATAAATAACTCTCTCATCTTGTAAAGTGCTGGTGCCTCTCTGAAAAAATTGTCTGAGAAGACTTGCAAAATCTCTGGCATCTTGGCCAATCCATCAATCCTATCTGCGATACCGTCACCCATGAAAGCTATCAAATTGATAGTTTCTTTGAAGGAGATGAGCATGAGAATTGATGCCAGAGCACGGGTTAAGATTTTTCCCGCATCTGGTTCCTTACCTTGAGTCTTGAACATTTCAAGAATAACTAGAAAAACGATCAATGGGAGTATCATCATCCAGTAGATGCTGACCATCTCTCCATGTAACTGACTACACACATCGGGCAGCCATTCCATTAAATAGGTTTTCCTCCTTTAGGAAATCGGCCATGATCCATTCATGGCCAGTAAAAAAATATGATTTATAAGACAGGATAAAAACGATATGGCTTCGATTTGCACCGAAGCCATATCTTAGATATTAAATTTTTGAAATTGAGCGCGGTTGGCTAATCAAAACCTAGTTTCATAATGTATGCTACTGGCAAACCTTGATCGATGTGTTTGAGTTTCCAGCTTTGTTACAACATTGGTTTTGATTTGCAGCGGTTGGACACGGCTGAAAACCCGGAACAACATTTCCAGCAGGATTACAAAAGGATAGCCAGAATTAGCGCTATATCCTCCATATCTGCAACCAGGGTCCCCTCTTTTAGGATGTTTATTGATTTTTTTAGCCTAAAGACAATTGAAATTTACCGAATGCTCTTAGTAAAATGAGAACCATTCTCAAATTTCTAGGATCTAAGATTTCTTTGAACTCTTTGACAGTGATGTCTTCTTGGAATTTTCCACAGGCGATTTGTTCGACAAGATTTTAATTACTCTTCAAAAACTGAAAGTAGACCTTTCGTCTTCTAACAATGCAGAATCGTAGATTATAGGCTGAACTAGCACTTTATTACGAAATACTACCACATAACTGCCTATTCCATTTGACTCAAGGAAGCTTTTCGTATTTTTAAATGTTTTTTTAAGTTTGATTGTGTCTTAAACTGTTAAGACCAAAATAGATAAGTAGGCAAAAAAAAAAGCCCCGGCGCGAGACGGAGCTTTTAAAAATCTTTCACACTTTTTATAACTTATTCCTTTCGGAAAAAGTTGGTGCCCAGTGAGGGAGCCGATGGGCCACAATTCACCCTTACTTAGTTTTCAGCAATTTAACTATTAATAACAATCAGTTGAGACAGATTTGAGTCTTCGACGTTGTTGTCCGTTTTCATCTTTTTTTGCCTGTTTTTGGGTAAATTAGCGCCAATATAGCGCCAAGTTTTTCCAAAAATGGGTCATGTTAAGGAGCTTAATTTATGCCAAAAAAGACTGCTTTATATTGTCGAGTTAGCACGGGAAATCAATCAACAGGTTTGGAGGCCCAAGTTCGGGCCTTAAGGGAATACTGCAACAGAAACAATGTTACTGATTACCTCATCTATGAAGATGAGAACCAGTCAGGCGTAAAACATTCAAGACCCGCTCTAGATCGAATGATGAAAGATGTAAGAGAAGGACTTATAGATAAGGTCATTGTCTATAGTTTCAGCCGCTATGCCAGATCGGTCACTCACCTCCTTAAGGCGTTGGAGGAATTTAAAAGAATTTCTGTGGGTTTTGTTTCAATCACTGAATCCATTGATACCAACACTCCACTCGGCTCTGCAGTTTTCACTATCCTTGGAGCCGTAGCCCAACTGGAGAGGGATCTTATTGCTGAGCGTGTACGTAATGGCCTTGCCAATGCTAAGGCCAAAGGAATCAGAATCGGTAGATTAAAAACTCGGGACACCGATCTCATTAGAAAGCTAAAGGCCCGTGGCATGACCTACCGTCAGATTGCTCAAATTGCTGGCTGCTCCCCTGGCGCTGTAGGTGCTGAAGTGAGAGCGATGAAGGCGGAAAAAGTAATACTTGAGGAAAAAATGGCAATCGAACAAGAACAAGCAATAAGTAAAAACCAGGATATTCAATTTGAGTTAATACGCTTTTGATTAAAATGGATGCCGATTTTTGGGTCGGCATCCGTTTATATTTCTTTCGTCATTGTGTTCAGTAGCTGGGATTTAAACTAGGAATTTGATTTCTTATACCATCTGTAGACTGCAAATAATACGATTGCTGAGAAGGCGAAGCCAATTGCTAGCCCCGATGATCCACATAAAATAATTAAGCCTCCTTGCGTGCGGCCACCTAAAACCCAACAACCTCTTTCAAGATAACTAAGCCAAAGGAAACTCAGAATAATAAGTGCCGTAAGTCCGGCAAAATAGTTCATCATTTTGTTCATAACATATCTCGTCTAGGAATTGATTAATGGCTAATGTTTTCCGCGCAGAGTGCACGTCGTTTTTATTTGTCTTAATGATATGGGTGATTCTTCACTCATTTAAGTTTAAAATATTCAGCATAGGCGCTTGAGTGAAGATCAAACAATTGAACGTCGTTATCCAACTTAGTATAACTTTGATTATGAGTTGGCTGCCGAGGTCTCAACTGTAGAGAGGAATCAAAGCTGGTTATGATAGGAAAAAAGTCCCGGTGCAAATCTGCAATAACAGAAAAAGATATAACTATTCCGAGATCTTCATTTACAGTTGCCCTATAATGAGTAAAGTATCCGGGAACCTCTGAGGAATTATGCACAGACTGAACCCAGCGATGTCCATTTACCGTGCCTTCTAGGATGGGACCATCAGAGTTAATTTGCTTCTCTAAATAAGCTTTATAAGTATCCTGGAAATCTTTTTCCCCACGAACCTTGGCCGAGACTACAATAATCGCATACTTTTTGAGTTCTGGTTTTTCAGACTTACAAATATAGTTTGAACCTTCAAGCGAACACGCCCAATCACCAGGTATTTCGAATGATACATAACTATTAGCGAATGTTTTTCGTCCTTTGGAAACTATCTTGATATTGTAAATATGACGAGTTTTGCCTAGAGTGTCTTTAATTGTCAGAGTAGTTTTTCCTGGCCTCAGTCCTTTAATATCTAGCTGTCTAATTTGCGGAATGGAAATGATAGTTATTTTTAAAAAACCTTCATCCCGTACAATCACTTGTTTAGTCGAAACCTCAAAGTCCACCGATATAGAAAGACCAGTATTAGACTGATCCATATCAATTATAATCTCTTCAACTGTAGGAGGGGTCGAAGTGACCGACTTATTTTTTTTCATGCATCTGAAATGTGGGACACCTGGCGTGGTTGAGTGTTTGGCGCCAGGCCCTGGATTAAGGACTGTACAATTATTATAAGGCAATGGAAGGATTAGCGAAATCCCTACTTGAGATTGGTATGCACACGTCAATATGGAGTCTTTTTCGTAAGGAAAAATGACTGCTTCTGAAAATACATAGTCCGAATCTGGAACCCAGTCTCGTAGAATTGGCGCTTTTGATAAGCTTTCACGGTCAAAAGCGGAGGGTCCAATTAAGACAGATGCTCGTAGCCAGTTACTTTCCCGCTTGTCCTTTGGTACAAAAGGACTTTTTCCTGTTAAGGATGAGGGGCAAGATAACTGGATTGCGTTCGATTTTGGAGCAGCATTTTTGGAAGAGACTTGGGGGGGCACAAAATAGGCACAGGAAGCAATAAATAACAGTGAAATTAAAATGATGTTTTTCATAAAAACCTTCTTTAAACGGCTCAAGATTTCAACAAATCCGTTGATATATACCAAGATAGATGGACCGATCGTATTCCAAAAAGCGTATCAACTTTAGCAGGTTGTGTGTAGGGTAAATCTGATTAGATTCATTTTTGATTTAGAACTTACGCTAATTTTGACGCCATCTTAGCCTTTCATGACGGCAGATCACGATTATAGGTAGTCTTGACTAATGTTTCCGACCCATAAAAAAGGTCGTTTTCTTTTGTCTTCATGTTACAGGGATTCTGTTTAAGGTGAGGCTGGCGTGAAAATTCTATAGGCCGTTCTTCCGATTGATCAATTTTTCGACACTTTTAGTACGGCATGTAACTTTTTCAAGGGCTTGCCCACTAATTTTCCGGCCATGTAATCATGAGCGAAGAATTAATTAACAAAACGATGGTTGAAACCATTAGATTTATGAGCGAAGGCTCGGGAGATACAAATGAAAAGATTCATAGTTGGATTATTAGTACTGACATCATTTCCAGTTCTTGCAACTGTTCCCAAGATAACTTGTTATTCTACAATCTACGGAGTCAATACTTCAGGTTTGGCGTATAATAAAGAATTTATGCTTGAAGATATTGAGTTAAAGAACAGACCAAACAGTGACTATCTAGGCACCGAATATCATTATGAATTCAAGAATAGCACAAGATATAAGATGATTGTAGTTGGTGGATATGATCCTTCTGGTAAGTTTTCCGAAGGAATGAGAATTCATTTGGAAGACACCAAAAAAGATGTCCAATCCCAATCATGGGCCCAAACAAATGTAGTATCACTTGATTACAATGCAGAATATTCAGCTAATGGGACGGATGAAGAACGGGTAAACATTCATTGTCATATCAAAAGAGCTGAAGATTAAACTCTAAAGATCGATCCAAGCCTCGGCTACAAACGCTGAGGCTTCAATATACAAATAGCGCTGCTCACGAAGGATAGCGTTTCAACTCACGGACTCAGAAGCAAAGAACATAATAACGAAGAAAAACCGCCCATGGGGCGAATATTAAACATTACTTTTTTACTCGCTTAAACCTTAACTCATTACAACTCTGTTGCTCCTTGGTATTTACCGTATTTTTATAATCAATATAAGCCGAGGTTATTGGGTATGCGGTTGTTCATTATTTTAGTGTTCATTTTGTCTTCACCATTTTCCGCAAATGCCAGTCAAGTAGCAAAGCTATCCCTGGGCCTTCTTTCTCCACAGGGGTTTATTGGCGCAAACTATGAAAATAATCAGCCCATTGATGAAGTTTACTCATTTTCACCGAC
>CANEVK010000004.1 GCA_947442115.1 Bacteriovoracaceae bacterium
AAAGCCGAGATCGATCCTCAACTCATGAATATGGAAGATTTCGTTGCTCATAAAAATTTAGCAACTAAAAAAGCTCTTCAACAAAATAATGCTTATGGGCTTCCAGTCAAAGGGCAAGTTCAAAAAGCTGCCTTAGAAAATAATTTAAAAACGACCCAGACGATTAATGAGTTAGGCAGCCTAGATAAAGGTGTCTCTTCTCAAAGTATGAATTCTCAACAGTTCATTTTAAATTCTCAAATTGATTTAGGTTCTAATCTTAAGACAAACGATGTTCAGGCTTCAGTCAAAACATTTGATATGTCTCAAATTAAAACTGATAACCCGAACCAAATCATGACACAGATTACAGATTATATTGTTCAGGCCAAAGCCGCTAAGGAACCAACTGTTAATCTTCGAGTGAATCATGAAGAGCTTGGCATGATTGATATCACAGTGAATAAGATGGCTTCTTCTGATGCTATTGCGATTAATATCGGTGCTCACTCAGTTGATGGGAAAAATTTCTTTCAAGCAAATTCGAAAGATCTTTTCTCTCATCTCACAAGCTCTGGATTAAATATTTCTGATCTTAAAGTAGAAACTCCAAACCAGACGGCCAAGAATGATTTTGATTTTGGTGGCCAATCTGGTCGTGGAAGTTTTGGACAAGAGAAGCAGTTTAACTCTGAACAGAATCAGAGACGTCATGAGTCTGAGCGTCGTCAGGAACTTTGGAACCTTCTTAAAGATAAGGAAGCAGCCTAATGCCTGAAATCGGACGCCCAACCACTCAACAAGAAATGCAATACCGTCAGGTCGAGATGGGACCAAAATCTCTTGCCGGCAAGGGTATGTCAGAGTCTCAAAAGAAAGAAGCTCTGATTAATAAGATCACTGGTTACAAACCAAAAAATGAAGTTTTTAAAGAAGGCCCACATAACCAAATGGGTAAAGATGAATTTCTTAAACTTCTGACTTATCAGTTACAAAATCAAGATCCCATGAACCCGATGGATCAAAGTAAGTTTACAGGTGAATTAGCGCAGTTTTCTCAATTAGAGCAACTAGCGGCTTTAAATAAAAAATTTGATGAAGGTAATAAGACTCAAGCAATTCAAGATAAGTTTTATGCTGCTTCGTTTGTTGGTAAAAAAGTTGTGACGACTGGATCATCAATCGATATTAAAGAAAATGGTGATTCTGGAGATGTCCTCTTTAAATTAGATGGGCAATCTTCACGTGTCATGATTCGTGTACTTGATTCCAAAAATAATATTGCTTCAGAAATTTGGAAAGAAGGTTTATCTCAAGGTGCTCACCAAGTGACTTGGGATGGTGTGGCCCTCGATGGTACTCCTGCTGTTAAAGGAAAATATACAGTTCAAGTGAAAGCTTGGGATGAAATGGGTCAAGAAGTAGGCACTCGTACAGAGGCGACAGGAATTGTTCAAAGTGTAACGTTCGAGCAAGGTGAACCTGTGCTTACTGTGAATGGCCAAAAAGTTTTCTTGAGAGATGTTGCAAGTTTTCATACAGCTGATGCACAAACACATTTTATGAATCAAAATAATGCAGCACAGGCATTAAATTCCGGCTTGTCGGGGCATAACGGTTCGATACAATTTAATAATAACGGAACAAATGCGAATAGTGTTCCGACTCAGCAAGCACTAAATGCTTACTCTGAGAATGCAGGAATTTACGATTAATATGAACAAGGTGAATTCGTTCTTAATACCAAATGTATCTTCTCTTCCATCTGATACTCAGAAGGCGGAGAAAGCAAATGCCCTTAAGCAGGGTGAGAAGAGCGAGTTTAAAGGTCTTGTCGATCAGCTTTCTCAACAGGATTTGAGACAACCTCAAGTTTCTGAGAAAAACGTTGGTCAGGAAGTTAATGTTTCCTCTCATGCAATGAAAAGATTGCAGGAGAGAAATATAGAGCTTGATGGAAATGAGTACATGAAGCTTAAAGAGGCGATGAGTAAGTTAAAGAACAAGGGCGGTCATGACTCTCTTGTGATCACAAACAAAGCGGCTTATGTCGTTGACGTAGATAAAAATACGGTGGTCACAGCAGTGGATAAAAACAACATGAACGAAAATGTTTTTACGAAAATCGATTCGACAATATTTATGATGTAAATCTGCTAAGGAGTGGCAGAGAAACATAGGTACTTAATATTAATTTGGTGTAGGTGGCTGGTCCTTTTCTGGAAGCCATGGATGAGAGCCTGTAGTGCTCAAATCCCCTCGCCCGGAGTCTAGGAGGGACAGTTATGAGTATGCTTTCGTCATTTAACATTGGTGTTACAGGTCTAAACGCTGCTGGTCAGAGCATGTCAGTGATCGGTGACAACATCGCCAACGCAGGCACTTACGGATTCAAAGGTTCAAGAGCTGAATTCCAAGACATGCTTTCAAATTCTTTAAAAGGAATTGATGGTGGAGATCAAGTTGGATCTGGTACAAAACTTGCGCATGTAACTTCACAGTTTACTCAAGGAACTGTCGCTCGTACAAACAACATTACAGACATTGCGATTAACGGAAACGGCTTTTTCCAAGTCGATGCACCGTTTGGTAAAGGATATACTCGTGATGGAGCTTTCCATTTTGATAAAGAAGGCTACATGGTTAACGGTGATGGTTACAAAGTTCAAGGTTTCCAACCTGATGAAAAAGGTAATATCACAACTAAATCGGGTGCTATTAAACTAGGAAATACAACAATCCCAGCGACTCCAACTTCAGATGTTACTTTTTCAATGAACCTTGATTCAAGAGATCCTGTGAAAAAATTTGATCCTGCAAACCCTGAAAAATCTTCTAACTTTAACACATCAGTGACTGTGTATGACAACGTTGGTACAGCTCACCTGATGACTGTTTACTTCAATAAAGCCGCTGACGGTGCAAACTGGGAGTATCATGCCATGATTGATGGTGCTGATGCTGCTGGTGGAATTCCAGGCAAGATGGTTGAAATGGCCAATGGTCAATTAAAGTTCAACCAAAAAGGTGTTTTAGAAGAAGAAATTCCTGGTGCCAATAGCTTTAACTTCAATAAAGGCGCAGCTCCTGGACAAAAAATTGCTCTTAACTTTGGATCTTCGCTTAAAGAAGGTGGAACAGGTCTTGATGCTGCGACTCAGTTTGGCTCTAAGCACTCTGTGGCCCGTCATACGCAAGATGGTTCTTCAGCGGCTACTCTTTCTTCAATGTCATTCAATGATATGGGTGTTCTTACAGCTGTTTATGATAACGGTGTTCAACGTGAGCTTGGCCAAGTGGCCGTGGCAAAATTCGAGAACAATGAAGGTCTTTTTAAGACAGGTAAAAACCTCTTCAAAGAAACTCGTAAATCTGGTCAAGCTGCTCTTGGAAAACCAGGTGCAGATGGTCGTGGTGAAGTTCTTTCAAAATCGATTGAACAATCCAATATCGATCTCGCTTCAGAATTTATTAACTTAATGGCAGCTCAGCGTAACTTCCAAGCTAACACTAAAACGATCACAACTTCAGATCAGATGTTACAAGAAGTTCTGAACATTAAGCGCTAATAGGTCCTAGTCCCTAACTCCAAGTCCTAAACTCCACTAGGAGGTCAGCGAAAGCTGGCCTCCTTTTATAAAATAAAAATTATGAAAATTCTCATCACTCTTTTGTTTCTAGCAAATTTCTCTTTTGGAGAAACGCTCCAACCCGTTCAAGGTCTCTATTATTGCGATCAAGGTAATGAAGAATCCATATGTGATCAAATTATAAAAACATTTTATTCAGGTGATAAATTAAGCGCCATACGAGTTGAGTATGTCGGGGAATGTGGCTCTATGGGTCCCTATACTTACTATTGTGAAGATAATGTTTGTGAGGATCCAGGATTAAAATTTGTTTTTGAAGATAACCGTAACTACTATTGGACGAATAAGCAGTACGGTTTTGAGTGTTACTTTAAGAAAAAATAGACTTAACCGTCATTTCCAATCGCTTCAACTGGGCAGGCAGCTAAAGCATTTTCCGCTTCTTGTAGTTCAGCAGGTGTCTGGGGCTGAAGTTTTACAAAAGCATGCCCCTCATTATCGTTCATCGCAAAAAATTTAGGAGCTTCAACACAGCAGGCATCGCAAGCAATACATTGGTCATCAACGTAGTATTTTCCTGCCAAGTTTTCACTGAATCTTGAATTTTTATCTGCCATGTGAAACTCCGTTAAAATAATGCTTAAATAACTGAAGGGTTTGTAACAATTTTAGCTTTGTTGTTCAAGGCCTTCATAAGTTCTTCACGAGTCTTTCTTGAGAGAGATTGATTCTGTGAGCTTGTTTCATTCTTAAGTTGGTCTTCGACTTTTTTATTTTCAAGCTGAGTGGATGAATTAACTTTCACTAGAAAAATTGTTCCAGCATTCCCGAAATTCAATGTCGTTCCTTGAGGTGATTTAAAAAGTTCCTCTGCCTCTTTAGGCGAAAGATTGAGCTGTCCAATGGACTGATCGTATTGGTTAACATCGGCATTTTTGAAAAATTGAGCATCAAGCTTTTTTTGGAGTGTCTCAAGCTCAGCAACTTTATTCTCTTTGAGAAGGTTTGAAATTCGTTCCTGCTCAGTTTTCAATAGTTGATCAAGATCTTGAGCTTTTGTCTTTTGGATCAAAAGACGGGCAAGTTCAGTTTTTACTGAATCAAGAGATTGTTTTTTTGCTGCTTTTTTATCTTCAACTAAAATCAGATGATAACCAAACTCCGTTTTTACAGGTTCAGATATTTTTCCAGAGGCAAGTCCAAAGGCAACTTTTTCAAAAGCAGGAACCATTCTTCCGGCCGAAAACCACCCAAGATCTCCACCATTGTTTTTGCCAGAAGGATCTTCAGTTTCTTTCGATGCGATTGAGGCAAAGTTTTTATTGTTAACTTTTGCTTTGATCGCTTTAATCTTATCCATGGCCTTAGCATCATCACCCTTAATAAGGATGTGGCGGGCCTTTACCTCTTCAGGTTGATTATACTTACTTAAATTTTCATTATAAGTTGACTCAAGGATTTTGGCATTTTCGGCCTTGGCCACATAATCATTAATTTCCTGCTCCGTGACACTGACCAGAGGGGCCAGAGATTGGCGACTAATCTTGATCCCGTGAACATTTACAACAGTATTTTTGAAGTTCAAGACATCTTTCACAAAGTTTTCAGAAACAAGACTTGAGTTAAAGAGCTCATCAAATTTTTTCTGCTTTATGTCATTTCCGATAAGTTCTTCAAACTGCGTAGGTGTATAGCCATTAGTCTGAAGAAGGTTTCTGTATAAATTGACGTCGAATTGCTCACTTCTTTTAAAATACTGGAGATTTTTGATCTCGCTTTTGATCTCATCGAGAGAAATTTCTAAACCCATGTTTTTCGCAGCGTTTCCAGTAAGTTTCTGTTGAATCAATCCAGTAATGATGGACTGCTTTATTCCCATCTCTTCAATTTGTTTTTGACTCAAGCCTTTTCCACCCATCATTTGTGAATAGAAATCAACCTGACGACTTAGGGCCGTTTGATATTCTTTAATTGTTACCGGAGTGCCGTCGACAGTTGCGACATTCTTACCTCCGCCCAGAGAGAACTTGTCATATCCACTAAAAAGGAAACTTGCCGTAATGATGAGAAAGATAAAGGTCAGGATAAAGTAAGACATCTTACTAGCAAAAGCATTTTTCATGGGATTCCTTTGATCAAAAATAAATGCAAGTCATTTTATCGGGGAACGGTGGCCATGGTCAAAGACTTTTAGAGAGAAACTTCATTGGCATTAAGCATTGATTTGGCTACTCTTAAGTGATTAAAGTTTTAAATTTGAGGGCGACGCTTGAAACTGATTAATGAGTCTTCGAAAACCAAAATTGTCAATAACTTGATTGTGGCTTTTCTTGCGGTTTATGGAATCTCGCAAAAACGCTTTGATTTAAGTGAACCAACCCTATTCCACCAATTGGTGACAGAGGTCATATCCCCTGTGCAAGAGGGGCTGGCCAGTTCAAAAAAATCACTTTCATCCTTTTGGGATAATTATTTGCTCATTGTAAACACGAGCAAAGAAAACAATGTTCTTAAAAAGCAAATTTCTCGTCTTGAAAGTGACCTCACAACTATGGAAGAAGTGAGAAAAGAGAATTTGAGATTAAAGCGTCTTTTAAGTTACTCAGATGAAATGTCGCACCAGAAAATTATGGCCCAGGTTGTGGGGTGGGATTCGGCCAATGAATTCAAAGTCATTCGACTTAATAAAGGGCGTAAGCATGGAATTCAGACCATGGCGCCGGTTATTACGGATCATGGTTTAGTTGGTTATGTTTACAGAGTGACTGAAAATTTTTCTGATGTTTTAACCATTCTAGATCAAAACAATCGGGTTGACGTGATGGTGGAGAGAACAAGAACTCATGGAATCGTTGAGGGAGTCTTTAATTTTAAATGTGCTCTTAAATATATTATGCGAAACGAGCCAGTCGAAGTTGGTGATAAATTAATCACCGCTGGAGTCGGCGGTATTTATCCTAAAGGTATCAAAGTCGGGATGATTACAGATATTACAAAAGAAAACTTTGGGATGACTCTTTCGATAGAGGTCATTCCAAGTGTTGATTTTGATAAGCTGGAGGAAGTGCTCGTACTTGTTGGATCATCAGTAGAAGCTCCGGTGACTGAACCTGTTGCCGTTGGGGAGACAAAAAAATGAGAATGAGATTTTCACAGATGCTTATATCTTTTGCTATCACACTGGCATTGCTCGTAGGATTTGAGATTGTGACATCAACTTTATTGCCGGCCCTTGGATGGAAAGAATACAGACTCACCTTTAACGTTCTGATCATTCTCTTCATGGCGATCAAAATGGATTCACCGATTGTTCCTTGGTTAATTCTTGGTCTTCAATTGATTCATTCCATCTTCTCTATAGAAGGATGGGCCTTGGGAACATTGGCTGGTGTGATTGTGATGTTATCGGCCAATTACCTTAAAGAGATACTCCAGCTTTCCACTGCCTTTATGACAATGTTGACGGTGCAACTGTTTCAGTTTATTTGGTACCTCACTGTCACTTTGGTCATTTGTTTAAAAATTTCTGATTTTGATAAATTTGGTTTAATTCTTTGGAGTTTTATCCCAGGAAGCCTTTTACTATCATTGATTTCTCCTCTCATTTTTTGGTTGCTTGAAATGGTTTGGAGAGTTCCATCTGAAGGTGGACCTAGAGGAGTAGAGATTTAGACATGTTCGGTGAAGAAGAATTAGTCAAAATTCATAAAGATAGAGCAACGCTGTTATCCTACATTATAACAGCAGCCTTTGGTTTAGTTCTGTCTAGGCTATGGTATCTCCAGGTTTATAAGGGAGAAACTCTTCATAACTACTCAATTCAGAATCGCTTGCGTAAAGAGGTTGTGTGGGCCCCACGAGGTCTTATCTACTCACGTGATGATCAGCTCATTGTTGATAATATCCCGCGATTTGATGCTATTCTGACTCCTCAATTTCTTATGGAGAAAGAGGGGACTGTTCCGCGTTTGGCAAATATTTTAGGTATGGAAGAGGCTGCTATTAATGCCATTCTCAAGAAGAATGCAAATCAGGCGACTTATCGTTCAATTATTGTGAAGAAAAATATTTCTTTTAATGAGTTAGCAAAAATTGAAACTCAAAATGCCGATCTTCCTGGAATAAGTGTGGATACATTTATTTCACGTGAGTATCGAGATAAAGAAATTGGCGCTCATTTGCTTGGTTACATCTCTGAAATATCTCAGACTCAGCTGCCTAAACTTCGTGAGCGAGATAAGATGGATTATAGGCTTGGAGATTTCATCGGCCAGTTTGGAATTGAGGAGCAGCTCGATCGCTATCTGCGTGGCGAAAATGGTCATGAGTTTGTTGAAGTGGATGCTCGAGGCAGAAGAAAGCGTTACATCAATACAGATAATCTCTTCAAAGGAATTGAGGACGAGAAACCTTTATCGGGTATGAACGTCAAATTAACGATTGATAGAGACATGCAAATCTCTGCTTATAATGCTCTTGATGGTAAAGTTGGTGGAGTCATTGCGATTGACATTGATTCTGGTGAAGTTCTCGCCATGGTCTCCCGCCCTTCATTTGACCCTTCACAATTTTCCCGAGGATTGACCCCTGAGTACTGGAGGAGTCTTGTTACCAATAAAGAGCATCCACTTAGGGACCGAAATATCCAAGAACACTTCTCCCCTGGATCAACTTTTAAGGCCCTAACTGGAATTGCGGCTTTTGAAGAAGGGGAGATTGATGAAAATACGGAAGTCTTCTGTACTGGAAAATGGAGCTTTGGTCGAAGATCATACCACTGCTGGAAAAAAGAAGGTCATGGGGCGACTAATTTAGTTAAGGCCATTAGAGAGTCATGCAACGTTTATTTCCAAAAAGCAGCGAACAGAATGCCTATTGATTCTTTGGCAAAATATGCAAAAGCTTTTGGTCTAGGGGCACGGACAGGAATCTCACTTCCTCGAGAAGTGGCAGGATTAATTCCAACATCCGAATGGAAGAAGAAAAGACTTGGCCAGGAATGGCAACCAGGTGAAACACTTTCCTGTGCGATTGGACAATCATATGTTTTGGCTTCAACAATTCAATTAGCAACTGCGTATGCTGCTATCGCAAATGGCGGAAAAATTTATCGCCCTTTTGTCGTGAAAGATGTTTATGACACAAAAGGTGAGCTTATTCGAACTTATACTCCTGAAGTCCTCTCTCAGATCACTTTGAAAAATCCCAAAACTCTTAAGTTTATCAGAGAAGGGCTTTTTCAAGTGGTTAATAATCCAAAAGGTACTGCATGGTATAGGAGAGGTCAGGGAATCCTCATGGCCGGGAAAACTGGAACATCACAAGTGAAAGGTGCTAGTGCTGATAAGGTTCACCAGAAATGTGAGTTGATGGATTATGAATCACGACACCATGGTTTATTTGTCGGCTTTGCACCTTATGATAACCCAAAAATTGCTGCTGCTGTCATTGTGGAGCACGGATGTCATGGCTCTAGTGCTGCTGCCCCAGTTGCAGAAGCTGTGATCACTCAATACATGAAAAAATATCATCCGGATCTTTATTTACAAAATCTTGAAAAAGATAAAACGATAAAAGATAACTGGATTAAATCTCTTCGTGCTGTGGCCCCAAGTTCTGGAGCCTCTTCACAAGGTGAGGAATAATGAATCAACGTTTGATGGAATTTTTAAAGCGCTATGATTTCAGTTTTATTGGAAGCATGTCTGCCATATTCCTCGTTGGAATTCTCAATCTTTATAGTGCCACTCATTCTCAGTCTCATGAAGGACTAGATTCTCTCTACAAATCTCAATTGATGTGGTTTGGTATTGCCGTTAGTGTTGCTATCGGCATTAGCTTTTTAAATTCAAAAACCTTTGAACGTTTTTCATACGTTGGATATTTACTCACATTGTTTTTAGTTTTTCTTGTTATGTTGATGGGAAAAGTAGGAATGGGGGCCCAGCGCTGGTTAGTTCTTGGGCCGATTAGAATGCAACCATCAGAATTTATGAAAATGGGACTTGTTCTGGCGATGGCGAGGTTTTTCACTAAGGTGAGCCCTGAGAAAGAACTAGGATTTAAAGATCTGATATTTCCAGGCATTATTGTGATGGTTCCAGCAGTCATGGTGATAGCACAGCCAGATCTTGGAACTGGAATGCTGTTGCTTTTTATTTTTAGCATGATGATTTTTTACAAACGTCTTCGCTGGAATACGATTGCCACCCTTGGTGTTGTGGCCATTGTCTCAGGTGTTCTGATGTACAATTTTGGTTTGAAGGAATATCAGAGAAAGCGTATCCATACATTTATTGATCCCTATCAAGATGCAAAAGGCTCTGGTTATAATGCGATTCAATCTGAGATTGCTATTGGGTCGGGCCGACTATTTGGTAAAGGGTTCAAAAACTCATCTCAAGCATCTTTAAACTATTTGCCTGAGAATCATACCGATTTTGTATTTGCTATTTTTAATGAAGAACATGGCTTTTTTGGTTCTGTCTTTCTCATCATCCTCTATCTTGTTTTTTTCATGAGGATGATTTGGCTTGCAACTTCTGTACAACGTTTTTATGACTCCTTGCTTGTCATTGGCATCATGTCCATTTTCTTTTGGCATGCTTTTATTAACATGGCGATGGTTTCTGGTCTTTTACCCATTGTGGGTATTCCTCTTCCTCTCATGAGCTATGGTGGATCAAGTATGCTGACTTTTGGAGTTGGGGTAGGAATGGCGACTTCAATCTCAAATTCCCGAAACTTCTTTAATTAGTCTTTGCTTCTACCAGAAGAAATAGACCGCTCACTGCGAAAATTGTGATTACTTTCTAGGGTTCCCTATAGTATGATTGTCATACTATATGAAAAAAATTGCCAACATTGGAAGCTTGCTTAAAAAAATTTATCGAGTTTATAGCATTGAGCTTATTAAAGTTCTTCAGTCCCGTGGTTTTAATGATCTTAGACCCAGTTTTTTAGAGATTTTAATGTATCTGACTGAACATGATGGCCCATCCATAAAAATGATTGGAAAGGCCTGTGGGCTTAAAAAACAAACAATGACTTCCCACCTGAATGAGTTAGAGAAAAGAGGCTATATCACAAGATCCCACTCTGATCACGACAAGAGAGAGCAATTGGTCTACCTCACTGATTATGGTGAGAAGTTTAAATTAAATCTATTGCAAGTCACAAATGATCTTGAGCGCCAATATACTTCTAAATTAGGTGAAGTTGAACTCGATCGTGTTGAGTTAATGCTAGATAATTTATATCGTGAAATATTAGAGAATCAGAAGAAGGGCAGCTTAATTTAAGCGGACTGATTTTTTACTTGTTCCAGCCTAAACCCAATCCAGTGCTTGTAGCCACCAGATATATTATTACAATTGTAATAACCTCTTTTGACTAAGAATTCACAAGCAAGAATAGAATTTGTTCCATCTTCTGAGATGATAAGGAGTGGAGTCGTCTTAGATTGAATCTCTAAGAACTTATCTGAAAATTCCTCCCATGGAATATGAATGGCCTCAGGAAGACGATTGAAGGCTTCTTGATCGCGTGAAGAAACATCAATTAAAATGAAATCAAAGTCTGGGTTTCGATAGAGTTTCCAGGCCTTCTCTGGTGAGAGATCATGATAGGCCCTACCATTTTGTATAAAATCGTCAGAAATCTCTTCTTTGTTTTTCACTCGTAAAAGGTGGTTTCTTTCAACCTCTATAAGTTTTTGAATACGCGATTCGAGTTCAAAAATTCGCTCTTCTAGGCGTGAAATTTCTTTCTCAAAAACCTCAAGCTGACCGAAGATATTCTGTGGATTGATACTCATCTTGCACCTCTGGTCTTATATTTTACCAGAGGTGAGTGGAACTAAAAAAATGGGTAAATAGTGCCAAACTGAATGCGGTTCACGATCATTGTTGTCAGGATTGCGGCAGAAATAAAAACAGAACCTTCGTAAAAACCATAACCTAGCGTGTGCATCTGGGACTCAATTTCAGTGACATGTGACCTGTTGGAGCCAAGTCTGACCGGGAAAATACGCACAATACCTTTTTTAAAGATCGGAAAAATGATGAGCGAGAGAACTGTTTTAAGCAAGACCTGAATACAAAATATGGTGATGTCGTAGTGTTCTTGATCAAAGCAGCTAGCAATAATAAATCCAGAACCAAGAGTAAAACCTCCATAAGAAAAACATAGAGAGAGGTTTTTTTGAATGAGCAGACGATTAAATGAAAGCTTACTGATGAAAGTGAAGTATTTAACTGAAAATCCTACGATGACTAACATATAGAGCCAGAGGACTAATAAGATGATTAAAGAATTTTCGGCCTCCATCATGACTGTTCTTGTGAGGTAAGCAATCACAATAGCATGGCAGAAACTAATGAAGGCATAACTCATGTTTTTATGTTTTAAAATTTCATCAGTATAATCAAAGTTATAAAAGACAATTGATTCAATGATAAAAAGTGACAGGAGGTAGAGAATAATGGCAATGGAGCCCCACACCCCAAAATGAAAGAGACTTAACCAGACGCCCGAGGCTTCATTAAAAGAAATAGATGAAAAAATGATCGAAATACCTATAAGTCGCGCAAACAAGTGGAGAGTGTCAGCGGGATTTTCCGAAGGACTAATCCTTTTTAGGACTTGTCTCTTTACTGTTGGATAAAAAATAACATGAGCATAACGATAAAGATAAATCATTAAGCACACAAATCCTGCCAAAAGAATTCGAATGAGTAGTCGATCAAATATTTCTGCCATAAAAATCCTTAAAAATTTTCTTTGAGATATTGAAGGAGAAGATTTTTTAAATCACTCTTCTTCTTTCTGTCTTCACCAAAAAAATGAGGGAAGTTCTTTTTTGTTATTTTTCCATTCGGTCCGAATTCCTCATTTGGTCCAAAAAATGGTCTATTAAGACTGATGGAGCTTTTCATTTGCTGAAAAAAGTCTTTGGTTATTTTAAATTTTCCCCAGCCTAAGTAACGTGGGAAGTTTTTGTAGGATTTATGAAAGGCCCAGTAAATGACACCTTTTTTACTCGTTTTCCATTCACCGTACTCAGGATTATCAATATAGAGACTTCCTGGAGGTAAAGGGAGAAATTCTTCTGTGTCTGATGACTTTCGATAAATAGAGAGGCCGATAAAATCTTTGTTTTTTTTAGCAAATTCTTTATTGGTTCTTACGATCATTTCATCTATGTGTTCATAATCTGTAATAACCCTAAGTTTTTGGTAAAAAGTTTGAATGAGAAAACCTGTAGCATGAGTATCAATAAGGATAACTGTTATATTCTTTGATTTTAAAATTTTGGAGAATTGAGATTCATTTTTTAAAAATTGAATGCCGTGTTCCGATGGACTAAGTGCTTTTGCCAGTCCTAAGTAAGCAATAACGAGAATTGTATAAAGAAAAAACTTTTGCATCCTCAATCGCCCTGTAAAATTCCAAGAATTTGTTTTTTTTGATTTGGCGATAGTTCATCATAATCACAATGGATACGGTTCACAGCATGAGACTCACTAAATTTTTGAAATAAATCTGTGGCATCCTGAATATTCTTCATCGAGGAGTGATTTTTAGTCAGGGAGGATTCTCTTATCACTTTCATTGGAAAGTGTTTTTGAGGTGAGTTCGCTGAATAGTATTTAGAGAGTCTTCCAGATGAGGAGCACTTAATATAATCAATGTTTTCAGATTTAAGATAAGTTTCTAAGTTAAACATTTGATTAAGGTTCGCCGTTCCAAAAGTTTCAAGAATTTTTTTAGGTATATTGTTTTTTACGATTCTTTTCGCCCAAATATTGGATGAATTTTTTAAAACTTTGTATAGATACGGATCATCATGTTCAAGGTAGGCTTCGATATCAGCTGGTATTGAGTATTCTGACTTGGCCGAGTCAAAATATCTCATTAGTATTTGCTCGAGACAAACGGCCCTGTAATGAAAGTAAACCATCATAAACATATGAAAGCGAGAGAGAAGAAAGTCATCAAAAGTGGAGATAGCCCTTTCAGATATTCCCAAGAATGCTTTTTGATCTTCATGACATATTTTGAGATTATCAATGATCCAGTCCAGATCAAATTTTCCGTAGCTTACTCCGCAAAAATAGCTATCTCTTAAGAGATAATCCATTCGATCACAATCCATTTCAGATGAGACCAATTGATGAAGCAAGGGGAAGTAATTAATTCCATTGAGAGTGAAGTATGAGGGGTCTTTGGTCTCTCCCATGACGAGTTCTGCCACTGAGGTTGGGTCAATACCAAACTTAGACTTTACACCTTTAAATGAATCAGTGAATGAACTGTCAGTTATTGATTTTATTGTGTAGTCCTCATGAGAAGCTTGACGGTCTATTTTCTCTCTAAATTGTTCAGGCAACTTGAGAGCAGAAACATTGGGCATCACCGATTCTGTTGAGTGGCTCAAAGGTGCATGACCTATATCATGGAGAAGACAGCCAAGTCGCAGAGTTTCCTTAAGTCTAAGCACATCTGCGGATTGTTGATTCTTAAACAGATTATTAAAAACAAGTGTCGATACGTTCATCACGCCAATTGAGTGCAGATAACGGGTGTGGGTCGCACCAGGGAAGACATACTCTGAAAAACCTAGCTGCTTTATATTCCTTAATCTTTGAAAAAAAGGATGTTCTAAAATTTGAATTTCAGCATCGTCTATCGCGATTGAGCCATGAACCGGATCTCTAACTTCCACTTTAAACTCCCTTAACCTTTTTTAAGTTCCTCTGCGTAATTTTGAAGCCAGTGAGCAATATCACGTGATTCATGCATGGGTTTCCCATCAATATAAAGACATGGAACAGTTCCTCGACCAGTGTCAGAGACAAGTTTCTCTCTATTCTTTTGATCCTTCCTGGTATCGAAGTACGTCATTTTTTCTTCAAGACCATTGGATTTTATGGCGGATAATACTATTTGGCAGTAAGGACATTGCTCAAAGTAATAGAGTTCAAGTTTTTTCTCTTTCATATAAAATCTCTCAAAAAAAAATGGCTCCCTAAGGAGCCATTTTTATCTTAGTCATCATCATCATCTTCTTCTTCATCTTCACCCGACTTTTTCTTCGGACCTTTTACATACTCTTCATCTTCATCCATGTCGCTTTCTTCTTCTTCATCTTCTGGTGAATCTAGGCCTTCTTCATAGCCCCAGCCATAACCATAGCTACCTTCTTCCTCATCTTCAGCAAATTCCTCTGAGCTTTTTGAGTCAGTTGATTCTTCCTCTTCATCAGAGTCGAATTCATCATCGTCAAATCCATCCATTTCTGAGTCAGCCGTATAGTCTTCATCAAAAGCAGCTCCAGCAGCATGAGGGGGAGCTGTTTTAACGACTTCTGCTTCAATAACTTTTTTAACTTTTTCTTTTTTAGGGGGCACAGCTTTAGCAGCAGGTGCTTTTGCTAAGGGCTTTTTTTCGACAACTTTTTTTGCCGTAGCTTTCTTTGCCACAACTTTTTTAGGAGCAGCTTTTTTAGGAGCTACTTTTTTTGTCGCTTTCTTAGGAGCGGCTTTCTTAGGAGCTACTTTTTTTGTCGCTTTTTTAGGAGCGGCTTTTTTAGGTGCTGCCTTCTTTGGAGCTGCTTTCTTAGTTACTTTTTTTGCAGGTGCTTTTTTTGTTACTTTTTTGGTCTTTTTCGTTGCCACAAAAGATCCTTTTGCTAGGTAAGGGTGGATTTAAAACTTCATTATTATAGTTTGCCGGGGTGTTCCATTTCAAGCATGGAAATTAATACTTTATTGAGCTGAGGTTCCCCCCTGCCGACTGGACATCAAGTGGATTCGTAAATGTTTTTTGGGCGGTATTAAAATCTGGATTCGTGGTGAGATTTCCCTCTGAGTGAATAACAAAGTTGGAAGAGTTCTCGTCATAGCCCTGGCCAGCCTGCACCGAGTCAAGAGTGATTAATTTTGTTGAGTAAAAATTTCTACGCATGAGTTCATTATTTTGTGGAAATCCTGGTGGTGGGACAAGAGAGCCACTGGCGCTCACACCATTGTAAGGGCCAGGCATGTAGGCAGAGTAAAGTCGGCTTAAATTGCTACCCATATTCTCGGACTCACTATTTAAGCTGTATTCAATTTGATAATGAGTGGGACTAAAGCGAGTGTCGTTCGGAAGAGCATCAAAGTATTTACGTAATAGCTCCGCTAGTGGAGTAGGGCAAATCTTTTGAGGATCTGGAATAATATTATAAAGTTGATCATCTCCAAAATAGAAATGCCAAAATTGACCGGAAAGACTATTACACGATTGAGGCATGGCACTTTTTAGATAGGCGGGATCTGGATTAGTCACGTCAGTGATATCAGAAATTTTCATAGCTGCTAATTTGTAACGTTTAATCGCTCCTTCAGCGGCGATGGTTGCGTTTCCACTTCCAGCAGTTTTGAATGTCTGATAGGCAGCAAAATTTAATGAAGCAACATAATTTTCCATGGCCGTTTTTTGATCTCGCATGAAAGAAATAATATTGGCATAGACATCACCAGAGTTGAGAAAAAGGATGTCTTTTTGATCTGCATGGTAGAGTGGAGCATAAAGAGACCCTTGATATTTTTTTAAACCACTGATGGTGCTGGCCGTTTGGGCATTACCCGAAAACTGTCCGAAGGAGTCGACGCCTAGGTTTAAATTAAGTTCTGTAGGAGTAGGGATAAGATAGTTGGCAGCTTCATAAAGAGTAGGTGCTCGCACTCTTAGAATTTGCTCTTCTAGTTGTTCTGGAGTCACTGTTCCACCAATATTTCCACGAAACTTTAGAAATTGTTCATGGTTGAAGAGGCCAACAGCTTTATCGCCAGCAAAACCATCTTTTGGAATTATTGAAAACAGCTCAGCTCCGTTTGAAGTGTATGAGTCGGCGGAAAAATCACCCTCTCTAAAATCATAAACAAGATTCGGGATTCCAAACTGAACTCCAGTGGAGGCCCTCCCTCCTACGGCAGCTGTTTGAACTGGTTCTTGAATCCAGAAAGGGCTATCAGTATTGATGGGGAGTGGAACGCCTGGACCAAACTCACCAGATTTGAGTGGTCTGCCAAGATACTTGTTGGGAGTGCCTACAACATCTAGGGCCGCAAGATAGGGAACAGATCTGAATTTTCCAACTGTCCTTGGAGTTAAAAAATCTTGATTTTTTCTTTGAGTAAAGAGCATGGGGCCAATTCTTCCGCCAAAAGGTTTAGCGGCAGCGTAGGCCGTTAACTTAATGCTTTCTGCAGAAAATGGATTAAACATTCCTTCAAATTCAGCTTCACCTTTGACTGCATAATAAGTCAGGACTTCAGGATTTTTATAAAAACCTAAAGGGTAGCCAGGAACTGGAATGGCTACTTTTGATATATTACAGGCCCCGGAAACATCCAAAGCAGCTCGAGGAATAAGAGCAGCATAGAAAGTAGCAAGATTCACCATCATGAGTTTCAGGTCTACATATTGCTTTTGATAGAGCTTCGTTGGTGGAATAAGATAGCTAGAGCTTGAAGTTTCTTGCTCCATTCCTGGCAGAGTGGGAGCAATTTCTTTTAGTGTAAAAGAATTTTTCATTTCAAAATCAGTTTCATTGCCTAAATTTCTGTAGCCAGAGTAAAAGGCTTTTACGATTCTTTCATTGCCTAAATATTTTTCGCTCGAAACTTTTTCAATCCCATCACAGTTTCCAGTTGCTCCAATACAAACAGCGTTGCTGCGGGCCGGACGATTCATCACAAGTTCTAAATTACGAATTCGCATGGCAAGTTCGACGGCTTTAGGCCAGGCACCTTGTCGGTCCGTAAGAATCGCTGGTCCTTGACCTGCGAGTGTCGCGTCCATGTTATTGGAGAGGACATTGTAGGCCCAGGAGGTGGTGACGAGCATATTAAAGCGAGATCGCTCAACACAGTTATTGACCTTTTCTCCAATAAGGCCGTCCATAAAATTTCGAGAAGCCTCCTCAGGACCAGGAATATTATAGCCGCCAAATTCTGGTAAACCGGGAACAGCAAATCTTTTACAAATATTTGTTTGAGACTTAGCGATGTGAATACAAACTGCAGGAAAATTATAGTCATCATAGTTGTAGCGATTGGGATCACCATTTTCGAGGAGCGCATTTACATCCGGGGCCAAACGAAAATTGGTACATTCTTTTCCGCCCTCACAGCTCGTTTTAGCATTAGGATCTTCTACTCCAGGAACATTTAAGCTTCCCACAACGTAGTACTTATACATCCATTCTTTATAGATGTTGCGCATTTCCCAGTTGAGGTAGGCAATTTTGCTGAGCTGACGAGATTGAACAGCAGCACCGGCCCAAGCTGATGCATCGGTGGCATTTTGTAAGTTGATCTTGGCCTTAACAAAAAGCCCTACATTGATGACAAATGCAATAATAGAAATAAAAACAACCAAGGATGCAGAAAAGAAAATACTAATCTGGCCCTCTTGAGATTTTGTTAGGGTCATAAAGTGGTTGCGTTTTGCTACTGGCGCCATTTTTAGTCAGTTAAAGTGATGAATATTACGTTCCCCTATTTTGGTACGGCGTTTGCGAGGTGTAAAGCCATCCAAAGGGTACCGATCTTTGGTAGTGGCACGTCAGAAGAATTCGGTAAACCTCTCCTAGCAACCCACCTTGTATTTTTCCTACCTAAAATTTCACCACCCTAGGCATCGCGGGATGCCTAGAGGCGCGCGTAAAAAGGAAAGGGGAAAAACTTGCTCATTCTGAGGTTTATGAAAGGTGTGATCTAATCAAAGAAGGAGAGCTGACATGGCCTATACATCCTATCAAGTTTTAGAAAAGAAGAAGAAAAATAAGCTCGAATGCTTTTGCGCTCTCTGTCGCTCGCCTCGGGTTATCCGCTATTCAAGACGTTTGCAAAAACGTCACTTTCTCCAAATTCTTTCACTGGCCTTGGGTGTGACCGCAGCAACTTACTCTTGGTTTGATTTTAAGGGCATTTTTACTTTACCTCTCATTTGGGCTATTTTTGAAACAACTCACAAATCACTCTATAGGAAAGATCTTAAGTGTCCTTATTGTGGCTTCGATCCAACCTGGTATAAAAAAGATGTGAAGTTTGCTCGCCAACAGGTTGAGGAATTTCTTAAACAAAATCCAGAGAGTCCAGTTCTTCTTCGGGCCAAAAGCCTCCATGAAAATTTTCCAGAGACACGGTCTTAATTATTTCTCCTTGCATTAGTTTTATTCAAATATCCAACGCTTAGGCTTCTTCTAAATTGGTTTTCTTTTTTCATACTGAAAAGGTCAGTAAAGGAAAGAAAAATTTCTTTTCTTTAAAATTTAACCTGAGGTATGAAAGTGGAATAGAGTACATAACTATTTCCTGTATCTCCCATGCGAAGGAGCATTTATGAGCGTAAACAAAGTTATTTTATTGGGCCGTCTTGGACAAGATCCTGAGTTGAAATACACTCCAGGTGGAGCACCGGTGTGCAACTTTTCAATGGCCACAACTGAGTCATGGACTGATAAACAAGGTCAAAAACAAGAAAAAACTGAATGGCATAGAATTGTCGTTTGGGGAAAACTTGCTGAACTTTGTAATCAATACCTTGCTAAAGGTCGTCAGGCCTTCGTTGAAGGTCGTCTTCAAACTCGTTCTTGGGACGATAAAGATGGTTCAAAACGTTACACAACTGAAATTTTGGCCAACACTGTACAATTCATTGGTGGTGCTACTGCAAATAACAACACAAATGTTGATAAGTCTTATAATCAAACTCCAGCTGCAGAGAATATGAATCAAGATTATCAGATCTCAAATGATGCTCATTTTGCAGCTGATGATATTCCGTTTTAGTCTTTAAGAAGAAATTAATTCTTTCTAAAACCGCCCTTATGGGCGGTTTTTTTTTACCATTTTAGCTACTTATCACTTTCCCCAAAGTCCATGGTACAATTTTTTCATGAGTGAAGATAAACGGAGTTATTTTTCGGTCAGGCATGACCTCATCCAAGTGGAGTCCCCACTGGCCCATGACCTTTATGTTAACTCATCAAGCCTTAAGGATAAGGAAAAGTTTGTTCGAATTTTTCCGGCCGGGGGTGTTCTTCATAAAGAGGATCTCGAAAATTTTAGGCAAAAATATTTTCAACTTTACGTTCCAGAGGATCAAAGAAAAATCTATTTAAGATTTCTAGTTAAAGCTGACGCTGACCAAGTCAAAAAAACAACCGTGATAAAGAATGCGGCCCTCGATTACTTGCAAAATATTTTTGAAAACAATAAAGATTTTTCGACGGATTATCTTTCTCAAAGTATTGAAGGCTGTAAAGAAGTTGTTTATGCCATGGTAGATGTCTTAGAAGAAAACTCGATCGATAGCTTAAGAAAGCTTATTGGAAATTTGAGTTTTCATGATTTCTATACTTATGATCACTCCATCAATGTTTCGATGTATTGTATTACGATCTATAAAACCCTAAATCCCAAGGCCACGAGACGAGAACTCGTCCATGCCGGTTTAGGTGGATTGTTGCATGATTTGGGAAAAATTAAGATCCCCACTCATATTTTAAATAACCCTGGTTCATTATCAACAGAAGAGTATCAAGAAATTAAAAAGCATCCAGATTTTGGATTGGATCTGCTCGTTAATGGTCATTGCCAAATTGATCCCGAAATAGATTTGAAAATTGTCGCCCGCGTGGTTCACGAACATCACGAAAATTTTGATGGCACTGGTTATCCTTCAAAACTAAAAGGACGCGAGGAGATTCATCTGCTCGCCAGAGTCTGTACGATTGCTGATTTCTTTGATGCGATAACTACTAAACGTGCTTATAACGAGATCTTACAAATTTCAGATGCGATGAATACCATGAGAAAGTTTCGTGCCATCAAGTTGGATCCTGATATTTTTGATGTGTTTGATCAGCATGTACGGTATGTCAGAGCTGATTCAGCGAGAGATTTGAGGCTTTCAGATAGTTTTGATCCTACACTCCCATACGCTAAACTTCCTCTCGAAGAAATCAGGAAATTTGAAAAAGAACTAGATTTTGGAAAAATTAAAGTCGTCGATCAAAGTCAGCCGAAAAAGAAAGCCTAGTCTTATCTTTAAGAGGGCATTGTATTAGTTACATAGCCCTATGGTGCGATGCATTATTTTGATGTATAAATACCTCATCAATAACAACTCGGAGGCACCATGCTTAAAAAAATTAAATTTTTAACACTTTCTACTCTTTTAACTCTAACACTTTCTCAAGCATTCGCTGGTGTAGGTCTTTCTGCTTATGCTTTAAAAAACTTGGCTTCAGGAAAGATTCTTTCTGCAGCTATTGATGGTGGTCTAGGTGCTGCTTCGATTGCTGGTGGAGTTCGTTTAGTTCAGAGAGGTCGGGTTGGTTGGGGAGTCTTCTTCTTGGTTCTTGCTGAGCAAAATGTTATCTCCAATGATGATGTTGCCGCTTTAGAAGGTTTAGATGTTTCTTCTAAAGAAGCGTTTCTAGAAATTATTTCTAGCGAAGAAAGTGAAGAGACAAAGCAAGAATTGCTAAAAGCCCTTTTCGAATAATTATTTTCATAGGGGGGCCGTTTGCCCCCCCTTATTTCAATTACTTAGTTCTGTCTAATTTTTAAACACCCCCTGAAATTATTCCCTTCTGGAGCCTTGAGCATTTCATGTCGTTATAAAATGGCTCCATGAAAAACAAAATTTTTGTCTTATTTTTTATCTTATTTAACCTTATGACTTCAGGGCAACTCCTCGCGAATGAAGAGGAAAGCAAGTACTATGAGGTTTCTCAAATTTTTCATGAGCGGGCCAACCGCCTTTCTTGCGAGTTTGTTTCAACTGAGCTTAAGAAAATTCAGTCGAAATCAGATGAGGAAATCCGTAATGAAATTGAAAAACACCTCGAGGATTTAGAGGTTTTCAAAGATTCTCTTCAAAATGACTCTCTCAAAGGTGAGGTCAATTTTGTTCAAGCAAAACTAAAAGAAATGTCCAACGATGGGTCAGCCAAAAAAAGATTCAAGAAGGGTCTAGAAAAAATTTGCTCTGGGGTCATTCAGCCTATTAAATTTTTATCTCGAGGAGTTGCTCTAGGTAATTCAGCCGTTCTTAAGACAGTTGCTTTTCCTCTCACTGGATTATTTTCATTTTGGAATGGCTTTTTTAATCGTCAAAAATCAGAGCTTGGAGCTTCTCAAGATTTTTTCTATCGTGCCTTTGGGCCTAAAAATGGAATGTCGGGATACTTACTTGGTCTCGTCGGATCTGAAGCTTTGAATTTTCTTTTACACCCCAATCCCGTTACGCTTGGTTTGAATGCCTCAATTGCGATCGAAATGATAACAAATT
>CANEVK010000005.1 GCA_947442115.1 Bacteriovoracaceae bacterium
TAACAGCAATTCCCTGAATAAAATCATTATAGGCATCTGCTAAAAGGCCTCCTAGCATGGTGTAACAAATAACGACTCCTGCAGCGGCCGTCACAGCGAGAGTGGAGCCAATCTCAGTGTTTGAATGAATAATTTGACCAAGGGCCCTTATCTGAGCTGCTGCCCAAATAATACTTCCTGGGATTAAGAGAATCGCTGCAAGCTTTTCTGTAGAAGGAGAAAAACGATTTCTAAAGAGATCTGGGATCGTGGTGATTTTTTTTCTCCAAAGGATGCGGGAGAAAATAAATCCCATGAGCATAAGACAAATCGTATAGCCTAAAGGATCAGCATGGAGGGCAGATAAACCATGCTCATAAACAGCACCTGCTGTTCCGACGCAAGTTTCCGCTCCAAACCAAGTTGCAAAAATGGAAAAGGTCGCAAGACCAGGGCCTAGAGATCTTCCGGCAAGAAAATAGTCATCTTGAGTTTTGATTCTTTTCGATACCCATACGCCGATGAAAAGCATCGAAAGAACATAAAGACCTATACCAAAAATTTCCCAATTCATTTCTGCGATTTACCTCTTTAAAAGATAGGCCACAAATATACCGACAAAATTCCCTACTGCATACCCAACCAGTCCTGTGGTTACACCAGAGAAAAGAATCGCTCGATTCTTTAAGACTTGGCTCATGGGTGCCACAAAAGCTGGCCCAAAGATACCGGCCATGGATGTAATAATGGCAGTATCTCTATCAATTTTGAAAAAAAAGCAAAAGAGAAAATGTAAGGAGATGCTCCCAAATAAAATACAGGCACAAAAAGCAAAGTACCACCAACTGCCTGAAACGAGCTGGGAAGTGCTGGCCAGAGAACCGACGGCCACACAAAAAACCAGTAATAGGTACTGGCCTAGCTCTTGAGAACCTTCAAAGTGTCTGATTTTTTGTGAAAATGAGAAACCAACAGCAATGGCCGTGAGGCCCATAATAATCACACTGACACTCTCCCCGCCAGTGAGTAAATGAGAAAGCCCAACTGACAGGCCTACGGCAATTGCACTTAGAATAAACAAAATTAGTGAATGGAAGACTTTTTTTGAAAGACCTAGATGGTTCCAATTCAGGATTTGACCATCAGATTCACTACCTTGGGAAAAATCAAAGGCCGGGAGAAGTTTTGTGAGAAGTTTGACTCCAACTGACATAATAAAAAGCAGATATGTTCCCCCAAGGACAACATCAACAGCATTTAAAACAATAAAAACATCATCCCTGACCTCAAGGGCCTTTCCGATCGCCATCAGATTTGGTGTTCCACCGGTGTAAACCCCCACCATCATCCCGGCCATTTTCCACACCTCAGAATCATAACCTCGAAAGAAATGGCCGGCGACAAGTGAACAAATCATAACTGAAAGAATAACGAGTCCAAAGGAAATGAGAGTCGTTTTCGCCAATTTAAGCCATCCCAAAAGATCGGTCGAAAAAAGCAAAAGTGGCAGAGCTAGGAGAACAGAAACTTCAGAAATAGTCCGAGCAAAATTTTGATTCCAGAAATTTCCTGAAGCGTTACCCAAAATAATACCCACAGCATAACAACAGACAACCGGACTCAACCATCCAATCAATTTAATTTTTGACTCTGCCTTCATGATCGCAAGTGGTAGTAAAAAGGTCGCCAGAATGACAAATAAAGAGCTCATAGGAATCCTTTGATAGCTATCATCAAAACTCGAGTCATAAATAATGTAAAGATTTTTCCCTTTGATACAAAAGGAGGTGTCTGAGATGATAGGCGCATGAAAAAAATATTTTTAACACTTTTATTTATACTGACGACATTAGTGGTCCAAGCTGAAACGGCCATGACTCTCTATTTTATTCCTTCACCATTAGGTATTGACTGGACGACTCCCTCAAGTCTGGCCATGTCGGCAGCGAAAAATAAAATAAGCCTTAAATCTCGCTTCATGGGTCATGTCTTCATAGAGCTCGATTGTGATGGTCAAAAAGAATTAACAGGAATGAGAGGTAAGAACTTTGATTATATTCACCAGCTTCTGATAAATTCCAGAGGTCTTGGAATTCTTTACCATAGCTTTGATGGCATGTTGGAAGAGAGATCTGAATCAGAAGCAGAGATTAAAGAACTTTCTGAAACTGGTGAAAGGCTCAATTTTGTTCGTTTTAAATTAAATAGTCAGCAATGTACGAGGGCCATCACTTACTTAAAAGAATATCGAGAGAAAAATGTGGGACGCTATTATGGACTGGCCAATCGTCCTCTCTATGGTGAGGGATCTGGATGCTCAGCATTTGGCGCAAGCTTTGTTGAAGTGACAGGACTCATGACTCAAGAGTTTAAAGATGCATGGTCGCAAAGTGTGAATATCCCTCTGGAATTTGCAGGCCCACCTCTTAAAGATGAGGGAGTGAATTTAATGAAACTCATGTTAAACGCATCAAGGTGGGCCAGCGAAAATGAGCCTCACCAAAAACTTATGTTTTGGTCACCAGACCTGATGTTTAACTGGGTTCAAAAACAACTCACACTTGCACAAGGAAATAAGCAATTTAGTGTGATGGAAATTGGAAAAGCAAAGGGCCTCGTCTTTGATAAATCCTATCTTCCAGCACCTAGCGGTCCAATCTGGCAACAGCATCTAGATCCAAAGATAAAAACTACAAAAAAATAAAAAATAATTTATCTTAGTTTCCCAGCGCTAAACCTTCACCTCGCGGGTCACTCACACCTTTCCATCCTGGGTTCATTTTTTGAATGGCCTGAATGGAGCAACCTAATTTCTCGTGAACGATATCGTGCCCTTTGAGCTTTAACTCTGATTCAACTTTAGGGCTTAAATAAGGGGCTTCAATTTTTAACTTATCAGGCTGCCATTGCTGATGAATTCTTGTAGCAGCGACTGACTCTAATAGCGGCATTTCAAACTCAACCGCATTTAAAATAGTCTGAGCGACACAAGTAATAATTCTCGTTCCAGAGGGAGAACCCAGTGCCATGTAAGGAGAATTATTTTTTAGAATAATTGTAGGAGACATGCTTGAGAGTGGTCTCTTTTTAGGTTGAATGAGGTTTTTCTCTCCCCCAACAGCAGAAAATAAATTGAGTGCCCCAACCTGTTGGGCAAAATCATCCATTTCATTATTCAAAATGATTCCAGTTCCCTTCGCCATAACCCCTGAACCAAACCAACCATTTATCGTTTGAGTCGAAGCGACTAAGTTGCCATCACTGTCAGCGATTGAGAAATGAGTTGTCTCGCTCGATTCCTTGGGGATAGGAATTAGCTTAAGCTCCTCGGCCTTAATTGCTTTAACAGTTTTTATTTTATCTGAAAGTTCATTTAAATATTTTTGATCGAGCAATTTTGAAACCGGCACATCTGTAAAATCAGGATCACCAAGATAAATGGAGCGATCAAGAAAAGCTCTTTGCATACTTTGTGCAGTTAAATGAACAGCTTCTACAGACTGAGGTCCCATCTTTTTTAAGTTATGTTTTTCAAGCATTTTAAGAATTTGAATAACATGAACTCCACCGGAGCTCGGAGGAGGCATAGAAAATATTTTCAATCCTTTGTAGGTTGCACTGACTGGCAAGCGCTCTTTCATTTTATAATCACGAAGATCTTTTTCCGTTAAGATTCCTCTTTTGGCCTGTATCGTTGAGACGATAGACTTGGCCACTTTCCCCTTATAGAAACCATCCTTGCCTTTTATGGATATCTCTTCCAAAGTACGCGCTAATTCCTCTTGTATGATTAAGTCTCCAAGTGCTCGAGGTTGCCCGGCACCATCAAGAAAAATTTTTTTTGCGTCCGGATCAGCAGCTAAGAGATGTTTTCTATCAGTGATAGCAAGACTGAGATGTGGGTAATTCGCAAACCCTTCTCGGGCCAACTTGATAGCGGGTGCAATAAGCTCTCCCCAAGGAAGCTTTCCAAATTTTTGATGAATTTCAAAAAGTCCCGCTACCAGACCAGGAGTAGCAACGGCCAGAGGGCCCTCTTGGGATAAAAGCGGCTGAGGTGAACCATTTTTTGATAAAAACATTCCAGACTTTGAGAGGACTGGTGCCATTTCTCTAAAATCGAAAGCATAAACTTTATTTTCACTTCGATTATAATAGAGAAGAAAACCGCCCCCCCCTATTCCTGTCGACTGAGGCCTTTCAACAGATATCATAAACGAGGCAACCACAAAGGCATCAATAATATTGCCACCAGATTTAAGGACCTCGAGGGTCGCCTTGGTTGTTGCCTCACCCTGGCTGGCCACCATGTTGTTTTGAGCGATGGCTTCAAAACGAGACTTGGAATAGGTTGGGTCTGGCGTCACAATATTCACCCGATGGGTGCAACCAACTGAGACAAAAAATATAAGCAATAAAACTTTAACCATTGAGAACTCCATCTTATAATTTATCTGAGTCTAGGAGAAAACCAATGGATCTTAAAGATAAAAAATGTCATCAGGCCCATGAAAAAATTTTGCCCCTAAATAAAGAAAATAAAGATGGAATGCTCAAAGAAATTGGAAATCACTGGATTCTTGAAAATTCTTCCACAAGACTAATAAAAAAGTATAAGTTTAAAAATTTTAAAAAATCTCTCGAATTTGTGAATAAAATTTCAGACATTTCCGAATCGGAAAATCATCATCCAGAAATTACTTTTGGGTGGGGATATTGTGAAGTTAAAGTATGGACCCACACTTTAAATGACGTCGCTGAAAATGATTTTATTCTTGCAGCAAAAATTGAGGCTGCTTTTAGTCATCTGCAAGAGAAGTCTGCTTCAACTCCTTGAGATAAATTTTTTGTTTTTGCGATTTTCTTAAAAGATATGACTGACTTGGATCAATGTAGAATTGATTGAGGGCCTCACGTCCAAGCAACATCCGATACTTCATACTGGCCCTATTGGTCAGTGTTAGCTGAATGGTCTTTTTTACGCTTCCCATCAGAATAACCACATTAATGACATACCGATTTTCTTTATGGCCACCTGAATCGGTAACGACTCTTCTATCAACTAAAAGGGAACTACACTCAACGACATGGTCAGTGTTTTTTTGAATAGGGTGAACTTTAAACTTTACATAAGTGACCCCACCCCTCTTCACAAGTTTAATATCAAAAGCATGAAGACTGGAGGTTTTTGCTCCAGTATCTACTTTGGCCTTTAGGGCAGAAAGCCCAAGCTCTGGGAAAGCAATCCATTCACGAAATCCAATGATCGTAGGAGTTTTTTTTATATTCTCTTTCATGGACTCATTTTAGAAAAAAAATAAATAAACACAAATGGATGATTTTTCCTGTAGAGAATTCTTGCAAGGTTGGGCCAGGGTGTTAAAATAAAAAGAATGAAACTGACATGATGTCACGTTAACTGGAAGGATATTTCATGACGAAATTCTCAAATTTCTCACTTCTTACTTTTTGTACAATTTCTCTTCTCAGTTGCTCAGGCCTCAAAAGGCACCAAAACTTTCAGGCAAAAAATCCTTCACCGGCCATTGAAACTGCCGACCTTAACAATCAGGAACTTTTCCTTAAAAGACCAAAATCTGGTGAATACACCCACGAACTCGCCGAGGCCAATGCTGACGACACAGAAATTACCAAAGAAACTGGCTCTGAGGCCATTGATGACGAATTACCTGGATCTGAAACTGATGAAATACCTTATGCTCGGAATTTTTTAAAAAACAAGAAGACCAAAAGAATGCAATTCTGGGTTGATTATTTTACCAATAAGAATAGAGATAGATTTCAGCGCTTTATTAATAATGGTGAGGAATACAGGCATCATATTGAAAAGGTTTTCCAACAATATGGACTTCCAAAAGAACTTTATTTTGTTGGCCTGATTGAGTCCGGCTACTATCTTGGTGCTAAATCTCATGCCTCTGCCGTAGGCCCATGGCAATTTATCCGCGCGACTGGACGTAGATATGGGATGAAAGTGAATCATGAAATTGATGAGAGACAAGATTTATTTAAAGCGACTCATGCAGCTGCTCAATATTTTAGAGACCTTCATAAAATCTTTTCTAGCTGGGAATTAGCATTAGCGGCCTACAATGCCGGTGAAAATGGAATGATTCGAAGAATCATTAAACATGGTACAAGAGACTTCTACAAACTTTCGCAAAATAAACATATACCATCTGAAACGATTAATTATGTGCCAAAAGTTTTAGCGGCCATGCATATCTTAAAAAATGCAAAAGAATATGGTTTCAATATACCAACGAAAAAACAGAGATTGTTTGATTTAACTGAACTCACTCCAGTAAAAAAGAACGTCCCCCTTAAAGTACTCGCTCAAAGGCTCCAAGTTGATCCAAGACTTCTAAAAAAACTAAATCCAGAACTCAAAAGAGGAAAAACTCCGCTAAATTTTGTAGGCACTTATATGCTTCGGGTGCCTAAGGCCCAGTATGCTCAAAATCTCATTGATTTAAAGAATGTAGAAATTGCATCAACCAATACAAATCCAAAGATTGGTCGTCCAGAATCTAGAAAAGAACTTAATCGAAGAACAGCCTCTCTGAGTGCTACAGGTTCAAAATTTCATAAAGTCAGGAAGGGAGAAACTCTTCTCAGTATTTCAAGAAAATATAAAATCTCAGCAAAAGAAATTGCCTCTTATAACGATTTAAATTCTTGGAAATCAAAAGTAAGAGTTGGCCAAAAATTAAGTTTAGTTGAGCAAAAAGTAACGGTGAACTTCCCAAAAGTGAAAATCACAAACAAACCTATTATTTATAAAGTCTCAAAGGGAGATAACTTAAAAGAGATTTCAGAGATGTTCAACTCACCTATCAATAAAATCAAGAAGGCCAATGGACTTAAAAAGGGCCATATCCTTGTGGGTCAGAAATTGGTTTTACCGAATACGCAAAAAGCTATTTACACCGTTCAACATGGTGACCACCTGACAAAAGTTGCTAAGGATTTTAATCTTCCCATAGATACTCTGGTAAAACTTAATTCTTTGAAGAGAAAAGTTATTTATCCCGGCCAAAAAATTATTGTGAATATGGATTAAAATTAGGGTTTGAGATTTGAAAAGTAGACTTAAGTGGTAAATGATCAGATAAGGCCGAAGGTAAAATTTCGGCCTTTATCATTTTAAGCCCGGCCTGATAAAAGATGTAATCTAAACGTCTTTCAGGCCTAGAGGCAGGAAAAGTCAAATAACTAGCTTCATCAAGCGCATAAATTTCATCTGGAATGACCTCTAGCAAATTTGACTTCACCATTTCCTGATAGCTTGAATCATTTTCATATTCATCTTTATTCGTCACAAATTTAGATTTTTTAGATGCTGATGGTGGGAGCATATTAAAATCACCTGCAACAAAATCAATTTTTTCCTGTTTTATTTTTTCTACGAGTTGTCGGACTTGATCTTGGCGATCGAGCTTATCATAAGCTTCTAGGTGAAGATTAATCAGAGAAATTTTTTTACTACCTAAATCGATTTCAACCTTTTGAAAATAACGATGAGGATAAAAGAGATTATACCACCAAGGCTGAGACATAGGTTTTTGAAGTAAAGTAACTTCCTGAGATGTGATAGGATAGCGACTGAGAATCGCCCCACCTGATTTAACTCTCCCGAAATTTCTTGATAAAGGCCAGTATGGGAATGGGATGTAATTTGATTCCCAACCAACTGCCAAGGCAATGTAGGGGTAATTCGCTTTTCTCGCCAGTACTTGGGCCTGATTTAAATTAAAAGATCTTTCAGATTGGATATCAATCTCTTGCAAACAAACGATATCCGGTGATGAAAAAGTTATTTCTGAGACCAAGACATTAAGCTTATCTTCATAAAACTTTTTTTCCTTGGGAGAATAGAGTGGGCCATCTGATCCTTCACCAAAAAGGAATCCAAGATTCCAGGTTTGAATCTTAATAACTGAAGGGTGCTCTTCATTGTTTACAATTCCTTCAGTTTCAATTCTAAGCAATTCACCCTTTGTGACTTTTTTCTGCAAACTCCATGGATAGGAGCACCAGGCGAGCACGAGGATAAAAGTGAGAACTAAAAAAGAAAGAATGATGAATGTCACTTTCACACCTTTTTGCCTCCAATAAAGAGGCATTCAAGAGAGCCAGGAAAAGTAACCCCTTCAAATGGGCTGTGCTTAACTTTAGTTTTTAAAAAATTTGAATCTATCTTCTGAGGTTTTGTTAAATTTAAAACAGTAAAATTCGCTTTATATCCTGGCGCTAAAAATCCAACACCTTGACCAATATCAGTATAATCAGGAATCATTTTTTTCCAGGTTGATAAAAATTTATTAAAAAAACGCCCTGGATTTTCAGAGCAAACCTTAGCAATAGTTTGAGTCGATACTCCTTGAGTAAGAAGCCAAGTCACGAAAGAAACATATGTATCTAGCCCTGTTAGACCTGAAGAACCTTCATGCTTTTCTTCAAGAGTATGTGGAGCATGATCCGTTGCCAAATACTGGATCTCACCGTTCTTTAATGCCTCCAAAAGAATTGATCGATCCTCAGGGTATCTAATGGGAGGATTCATTTGAAAAAATTTCAATCTCTCAGGAGGAATATTTGTCTGATCGAAATAGAGGTGCTGAGGGGTCACTTCTATTTCGACCTGAACACCTCGCTTGCGCGCTTCGCGAATTAACTTGAGACCTTCACCAGTTGAGTAATGGCAGAGTTTGCCTTTCAAAGAGTATTTTTCGATGAGGTGAAGAGCATCTGCTGTAGCTACGACTTCCGCACGAGAAGGTCTCTTCTCATGATGTAAAGCTAAAGATTTATTCTCATCTAAGATAACAGGGTCTTCACAATGGAAACTAACGGTCTGGCCTTTATAATGTGATAATGTCTCATCCAAAGTGAGGGTATCTTTAAAAAATAAATCTCCAATTGAAGGACCCATATAAACTTTATAGGGAACGGTCTCAGTGAGTGGACGAGTTTTAGGCCCAATACCTGCATAAAACCAAATGCAATGATGTGCTTTATAAGAGAGTGAGAGTTTTTTTGAATAACTCTCATTATCAACGGGAGGAACTGGGTTATTAGGCATATCCCCAGCGTGAGTGACTCCGCCATTTTTCATCGCTGCAAAAGCGGTGAAAAAATCTTCTTTGTAATTATTATTCCCAGAAATATCTTCACGGGCATGAATATGAACATCCCCCATGCCAGCAAAAAGTAAGCAATCATCTGAAAAATAAAAATCGAGCTCTTCTCTGGTAAATCCTAAATCCCCTATACTTTGAATGAGACCATTGTCATTAACGAGAATCTGTTGTCGTTTCAGGTAGGTAGATGTTGCACACTGAGCTTCAATTTTTATCATGTTGTAGACCTCAAAACCTTGGTTGGAGATCCTTGGGCCATGGGCATGGTAATGATTTCATCGATGACAACATGACGGGGACGATCCAACATAAATTGCATCATATCAGCGATATCATCGGCCAGAAGAGGTTTCATGCCGGAGTAAACACTTTCAGCTGTAGACTGGTCCCCCTTGAATCTCGTCAAACTAAATTCTGTCTCAACCATTCCAGGAGAAATCTGCATAATTCTAATATTCTTACCGCAAGTTTCTTCTCGTAAAGCTTGAGTAAAAGAATGAACGGCATGCTTTGTGGCACAGTATACGGCCCCCCCTTGATAGGAGTGATGACCAGCGACAGAGCATAGATTAATAATGTCGCCCTCCCCATGCTTAAGCATCCAGGGAAGAACAAGGTGAACAAGTTTGAAATTGGCCATAATATTTGTCTGAATCATCATTTCAAGATCTGACCACTGAGAATCTTGAACAAAATCTTTACCAAGGGCAATGCCAGCATTATTAATGAGGACATCCACTTTTTTCTGAGACGCCGTGGCGATTTTTTCACCTAAATCCGAAGAATTCACATCAGAATCTATTAAATAAACTTTCAAATTTGGATAAAGAAGAATTAATTCTTTTTTTAACTCTTCTAAGCGCTGCAAGCGCCTAGAGACTAGGATCAGCTCATAACCTTTTTTGGCCAGAGAAAAACTCATGGATCGACCAATACCAGATGAGGCGCCAGTAACAAGTGCTGTTTTCATTATTTAGACTCCTAAAATTATTTTAGGACTGGTGATATGAAACGTCACTTGATGAATTCAAACTAATTATGAACAAGAATAAAAGGGACCACATCCTTAAAGATGCGATCCCTTTTAAAGAGAGCTTAGGCGTTTAACTTGCGAAGAACGTAGTGAAGGATGCCGGAATTTTTGTAGTACTCTAATTCATTGGCCGTATCGATTCGTGACTGAAGTTTTACCTTGGTCACTTCACCATTCTTACGTTTAATTTCGGCTTCTAGAACCGCTTTTGGCTTCATTTCAGTTAAACCATGAATCGTAACTTCTTCTGAACCATCAAGATTAAGAGATTTACGAGTTTGCCCATCGGTAAATACACATGGAATAACACCCATGCCAATCAAATTTGAGCGGTGAATCCTCTCAAAACTTTCTGCCACAACGGCTTTAATGCCGAGGAGACGAGTTCCCTTGGCCGCCCAGTCTCGAGATGATCCAGTCCCATATTCTTTACCAGCAAAAACAACAAGTCCCTTACCAGCAGCTTGATACTTCATCGAGGCATCATAGATTGTGGTCTCTTCATTGGAAGGGATATAAGTTGTATATCCACCTTCTTTTCCAGACTTCACCATTTCATTTTTAAGACGAATATTGGCAAAAGTTCCTCGTGTCATAACTTCATCATGACCACGACGAGCTCCATACTGATTGAAATCAGAAGGTTTAACCCCACGGCCAACAAGGTAGGCACCGGCCGGTGTTTCTGGCTTAAATGAACCAGCAGGTGAAATGTGATCGGTTGTGATCGAGTCACCAAAAAGACCAAGAACGTTGGCCCCGATGATATCTTTCACAGCTTCAGGATCTTTTTTCATTCCCTTAAAGTAAGGTGGATTATTGATATAAGTAGAATTTGAATCCCACGCAAATGTCTCCCCTTCTTTCACAGGAACTTTTTGCCAATCAGCATCTCCATCAAACACATTTGAATAGCGAGACTTGTACATCGCTGGTGTAATGGCTTTTGCCATCACATCATGAATTTCTTGAGAAGTAGGCCAGATGTCTTTAAGGAAAACATTGTTGCCCTTAGAGTCTTTGCCAATAGGATCTTTTGAAAGATCAAGTTTCACATTTCCAGCAAGTGCGTAAGCAACAACTAAGGGAGGCGAAGCCAGGTAGTTGGCCTTTGTATCAGGGGAAACACGTCCCTCAAAGTTTCTGTTACCCGAAAGAACAGCTGCAACGGCCAGGTTGCCATCTTTAATCGTTTTAGAAAACTCCGTCGCAATAGGGCCAGAGTTACCGATACAAGTCGTACAACCATATCCTACGAGATTAAATCCGAGTTTATTGAGTTCACCTTGAAGTCCAGCGGCCTCAAGGTAATCAGTCACCACTTGAGAGCCCGGAGCAAGAGAAGTTTTTACCCATGGCTTAACTGTTAGTCCAAGAGCATTGGCTTTCTTCGCCACAAGGCCAGCACCAATGAGGACAGATGGATTAGAAGTATTAGTACAAGAAGTGATGGCCGCAATCATCACATCTCCATGAGTGAGAGTGAAATTCTTACCTTCAACAGCTTGAGTTTTATTCACATCATCTGAATGAACTTTATAACCAGCTTCAGATGTAAGGTCCTTCATAAAGCCGCTTGAAACGTCAGTTAACGAAATTCTATCTTGAGGACGCTTTGGTCCGGCCAGTGAAGGAACTACGGTTCCTAAATCAAGCTCAATAGAATCAGTATAGAGAGGATCTTTGGTATCATTTCTCCAGAAGCCTTGCTCTTTGGCATAAGCTTCAACAAGCTGAACACGATCTTCATCGCGTCCAGAGAATCTAAGATAATCAATTGTCTTCTCATCGATAGGGAAGAAACCGCAAGTTGCTCCATACTCAGGGGCCATATTCGAAATAGTCGAGCGATCAGCAAGAGTCATATCTTTAAGACCAGGACCGTAGAATTCTACAAACTTATCAACCACACCTTTTTTACGAAGCATATTTGTCACAGTCAGAACAATATCAGTTGCCGTAACACCTTCATTCACTTTTCCTGTAAACTTAAAACCAATCACTTCGGGGATGAGCATGGTCACGGCCTGACCAAGCATCGCCGCTTCTGCTTCAATACCACCAACACCCCAACCAAGGACTGATAGACCGTTCACCATCGTGGTGTGAGAGTCTGTCCCCACACAAGTGTCGCAGTAAGCGAGAGTTTTACCATCTTCTTCTTTTGTCCACACAGTTTGAGCAAGATATTCAACATTCACTTGGTGACATATACCAGTTCCAGGAGGAACAACTCTGAAATTTTGGAATGCTTTCTGACCCCATTTAAGAAAGTTGTAGCGTTCGGCATTTCTTTCATATTCAAGGGCCTTATTTTTTTCAAAGGCTTCTTTGTTACCAAAGTGATCAACGATAAGAGAGTGATCAATCACGAGATCTACTGGAACAAGCGGATTAATTTTCTGAGGATTCCCACCTACGGCCTTCATCGCATCTCTCATGGCCGCAAGATCTACAACAGCAGGAACACCTGTAAAATCTTGCATGAGAACACGAGCAGGATAGTAATTAATTTCACGAGTTGATTTTTTATCCTTGGTCCATTGACCCATGGCCTTGATATCATCACCATATACTGTAAAGCCATCTTCATTACGGAGAAGATTCTCCATAAGAACTTTAAGTGAATAAGGAAGATTGTCCACATCACCTACGCCAGCGGCCTGAGCAGCTTTAAGTGAAAAATAGTCGTAAGACTTATTTCCGACCTTAAGGGATTTGCGGGTTTTAAAAGAATCTAATCTTTTTTCTGACACGTGAAACTCCTGAAGTTTAGTTGAAAAATTGATAAGTTATTCTATCTCTCTTCTCGGAATCAGACAAAGGGAAAGGCTGAGGAATTAAACCCCTAAAACGTCCAAGTAATCCTGTCGGTCATTATTCTATTTAAGTGTTCGAGAAATAACCCGAAAAGTTTAATAGAGGTAAGCCATGAAAAATGGACATCAATTAAGCAGGGAAAAGCATTTAGACCATATGGTCAGAGTTGTTCCATTTATTGTCGGGGCCTATTTTTTACAGTGCTATATGATTATGCAACTTGGAGATAGCTCTGTGGCCAGAAATGGGATTTTCTTTCTTGGCGCTTGCCTGGCCCTCATGATCTCAAGTTTTATTACCTATGATTTGACTCACAGAGTAACTGTTTACGATGAGTTTTTAAAAATTGAAGTAAAATGGCTCAAATTCGAAAAGAAAATATATTATCAATCGATTACTCAAATCCATGTTAACGACCCAGGAGAAAACTTTTCACACATCTGCCTTTCCACAATGGATGGTGAAAAAATTAAATTTTACTTTGTTGATGAGGCAGATAAAATTAAACAATGGATAGAAAGTCAAAAATCAAAAAGTTTTCCACAAGCGGCTTAGTTTTTTTGCTCATTTTTTTTTCAGAAATGTTAAATGCTCAAACTTTTGATCTTGGCGTTGTGACAAAAGTAGAAGGTGAAGTAAGTTTCTTAGAATTTTCCCCTCCTCATAGGCTTTCACAAACTCAAAAAGATAGTCAGCTGCAATCTGGTGGGTCATATCTTGCCAAAGATGACTCTTTCATGACTGTAAAAATTTTTGATGAGAGTTTTTTACGTTTAAACCCGAAGTCGAAAATTTCACTTGAATATGATCCTGCATCAAAAGAATTAAAAATCTTTCTCTTTAATGGTTCTCTAAAGGCCATTTTGGGGCAATCACCAAAAAGTCGGCTTGAAAAAATGATCATTCAAAGTGGAGGTTCTCAATTTGAGTCTACTGCTGCCAAATTTACCGTGAGTAGAAATTTGATCAAAGACAGTAGTAGTGTTTATGTTGAGAAAGGAATTGTTATTGCAAATGTTTATCATAGAGAGCAAAAGAAAGATTCGGAGATCATCTACCAAAATGAGACAACGACTATAAGCGACAACGATCTAGAAATCTCTTCTGCCAAAACCATGAAGGAGAAGGAAATAAAATTCCTTCATCCCTCAAATTATCTACCTAAAAAAAATAAAATTATGCGTTAATCGCCTTACCACTCCAGGCAGCGATTGCTGCCTCTTTTAGGGCTTCAGAGTAAGTAGGATGAGCATGTGAAATACGTCCGACATCTTCTGCAGACGCCCTAAATTCCATCGCAACAACGGCCTCGCCAATCATATCGGCCGCACGTGGACCAATCATATGAACACCAAGAATTTCATCTGTCGTTTTATCCGCGAGAACTTTTACAAAACCATCTTTTTCATTTGAAGCTTTTGCACGACCTGAGGCCACAAAGCTGAATTTTCCAACTTTAAATTCTATGCCTTTTGACTTCAGTTCTTGCTCAGTGAATCCAACCCCAGCAACCTCTGGCCAGGTATAAACGACCCCAGGAATAAGATTGTAATTAATGTGAGGCTTTTGACCCGCAATCACCTCAGCAACAAAAACACCTTCTTCCTCAGCTTTGTGCGCCAGCATTGGTCCGCGAACAATATCCCCAATTGCATAAATATGTGGAACTGAGGTCTGTAAATGATCATTCACAGCGATCCGCCCTCTCTCATCAATTTTAAGTCCAGCATTTTCTAAATTTAATTGATCAGTATAAGGGCGTCTTCCAACGGCCATAAGGACGTAATCACCCTTAAGAATAACTTCGCTGCCATCGGCTTTAGCTTTTGCTTTAACAGTCACTTCGTTAACTTGTCTTACAACGTCAGTGACACCGTGACCAAGATAAAACTCCATGCCCTCTTTCTTTAAAACTTTATGCAATTCCTTTCCAAGATCTGCATCCATGGCGCCAATGACTGAATCTGCAAATTCAACCACAGAAACTTGGGCCCCTAATCTTTTAAAGACTGACCCCATTTCTAGGCCAATCACTCCACCACCAATAACAATCATATGTTTTGGAACTTCCTGAAGTTTTAAGGCTTCAGTGGATGTAATAATGCGCTCTTTATCAATTTTAACATTCGGAAGAGTAGAAGGTTTTGAACCAGTGGCAATAATAATATGCTTACCCTGAATCTCTTTGGAATCAGTCTCAGTTTTTATTAAGACTGTGTTTTTATCTTTAAAAGAACCATGCCCATGAAAAACAGTAATCTTATTTTTTTTCATGAGAAAGGAAACACCGCCAGTAATTTCAGAAACAACTTTCTGAACTCGCTCACTCATTTTTTTTGAATTAAGTTTTACATCCTTCACTTCAATACCGTGGACATCGTGAGAATGAACTGTTTCAAAATAGCGCTCAGAAGAATCAAGCCAAGCTTTAGAGGGAATGCAACCCACATTGAGGCATGTTCCCCCAAGGGTTTTATAACGCTCGATAATCGCTACTTTAAAATTTAACTGTGCGGCCCGAATTGCAGCAACATATCCACCGGGGCCTGAACCAATCACTACAACATCAAATTGTTCCATAATAATTCCTTATTAAAGATCTAGAAGCATTCTTGATGGATCCTCAAGCTGCTCCTTAACAGATTTAAGAAATGAAACGGACTCACGACCATCAATAATGCGGTGATCATAAGATAGTGCCACATACATAATAGGCCTAATCACAACTTGTCCATTCACAGCAACCGGTCTCTCAACAATATTGTGCATACCTAAGATTGCAGACTGAGGGATATTAATAATCGGAGTTGAAAGCATCGATCCAAAGATACCACCATTGGTGATTGTAAATGTACCGTTTTGCATTTCTTCAATCGTTAATTTCCCATCCCGTGCTCTTCCAGCAAGTTCAATAATTTTTGATTCAATTTGAGCAAGTCCCATAGATTCAGCATTCCTAATGACAGGAACAACTAGTCCGCGAGGGGTTGAAACGGCAACTCCGACATCAGCATAGTTATGATAAACCATCTCTTGTCCATCGATCATGGCGTTGACCGCAGGGAATTGCTTTAAGGCATTGGTGCAGGCCTTAGTAAAAAAACTCATAAAGCCTAAACCAACACCGTGCTTTTCTTTAAAGGCATCTTTGTATTTCTTACGAATCTCCATGACCGCACTCATATCAACTTCATTAAAAGTTGTGAGCATCGCCGTGGTATTTTTCGCCGTTACTAAACGAGTCGCAATAGTCTTACGAAGGCCAGACATTTTTTCTCTTTTAGCTTCACGTGAAAATGAAGAGGCCATGGTTTGCTGAGCAAGATTTTTTAAGCTGAGATCAACCTCTTGAGCCTTTTGAGGGGCTGCAGCAGACATAGCATCACCTTTAGTGACTCTACCATCTTTTCCACTCCCCTGAAGAGCTGATGGATCAATCCCCTTTTCGGCCAGGATTTTAGAAGCAGCTGGAGATGGAAAATTTTTATCCACTGAGGCTTTCGTTTCAGCTGCAGGTTGAGGTGCTGATGGAGCAGCGGCCTGAGGTGCAGAAGCTCCTGCAGTCAAAGTTTCATCGACTTCAGCTATTTTTGTCCCAATAGCAACAGTCTCACCTTCTTTGACAAGAACTTTGAGTTTACCAGCTTTAGGAGCGGCAATTTCTAATGTCGCTTTATCAGATTCGATAGAACAAATAGCTTCATCGAGCTTAACGATCTCACCATCTTTTTTAAGCCAAGCGGCCAGAGTCACTTCAGAGATGGATTCACCTACACTTGGAACTTTAACATCAACCATAACATATTCCTTATTCGATATTTTTAAACAGATTCAATTTTATCAGCAAAAGCACCATTAACAATTTTTGCTTGTTCAGCCGCATGCACGCTTGCATAGCCAGTGGCCGGAGAAGCTGATGATTTTCTTGCAAGAAGCTTGAAATCATCAAATTGCACGTAACGTCTTAAGAAAGTAAAGGCCCCCATATTTTTCGGCTCTTCTTGAACCCAAACTTTCTCAGCATTTTTATACTTTTCAAGTAGCTTCCAGCTTTGCTCTTCAGGCATTGGATAGATCTGCTCTAAGCGAACAATCGCCATATCTTTACGCTTATCTTTTAGTTGCTTAGCTTTTAGGTCATAGAAAATTTTTCCAGTACACATAAGAAGTCTTTTCACATCTTTGGCCTGAACCGAAGAATCATCAATGATTTCTTGAAAGCTTCCCTCTGTGAAATCTTTGAGAGGAGAAACACAATCAGGATGGCGTAGTAAAGATTTTGGGGTGAAAATAATCAGTGGTTTTCTAAAATCCCATTTTACTTGGCGTCTCAGGATATGAAAAATATTTGCAGGTGTTGTTAAATTAGCAACAACGATATTCCATTCAGCAGCTAACTGAAGAAAACGCTCAGGTCTAGCATTTGAATGCTCAGGCCCCTGACCTTCATAGCCATGAGGAAGTAAAACAACGACCCCACTTTGGCGCTGCCACTTTGACTCTCCAGATGAAATAAATTGATCAATAATGGTTTGAGCACCATTAGCAAAATCACCAAACTGAGCTTCCCAAATATTTAATGAGCTTGGTGAACCGAGGGAGTATCCATACTCAAAACCAAGAACAGCATATTCTGAAAGAAGTGAATTGTAGATTTTGTACTTTCCTTGCTTGTCAGAAACTTCATTTAAAAACAAATGTCTTGTGTTATTCACTTCATCAACAACACCGGCATGTCGATGAGAAAAAGTTCCTCGTATGCAATCCTGACCAGACATACGAACTGTAATTCCCTCTTGGAGTAATGAACCATAGGCCATAAGTTCTCCGAGGGCCCAGTCAAACTGATCGTCATTCCATCTTTTCTGTCTTTCTTCCAAAAGTTTTTCAATTTTTTGGATCGGCTTGAAGTTTGATGGGACTCTCGTGAGTGCTTTTAGTGTTTTCTCCATCACTTCTTTTGAAACACTGGTTTTTGGAGAGTAATCAAAATCTTTAGGGTTAGATCTTCTAAAAGATTTCCATTGCTCCTCAGGCTTTTGATAAAGATAAGGAAGAGGTTTTTGTTTAACCATATTGAATCGGTCTTGCAGTAAGTTTTTAAACTGCTCTTCCATTTGAACGGCAAGTTGAGCTTCAATTTGCTTACCCTCAATTAATTTATCTTTGTAAATCTCACGAGGATTTGAGTGTTGAGAAATCAACTTATAAAAAGAAGGCTGAGTAAAACGTGGCTCATCTGATTCATTGTGACCATGCTTACGGTAACAAACCATATCGATAAAAATATCTTTATGAAACTTTGCTCTAAATTCACTGGCCAGTTCTACAGCATATACAACAGCTTCAGCATCATCACCATTGACGTGCAGGATTGGTGTTTCGAGAACTCTTGCCACAGATGTACAATAAATAGACGATCGCGCATCATCGAAATCAGTGGTAAATCCAATTTGATTATTAATAACAAAATGAATCGCCCCACCAACGTTATAGCCACGCAGCCCTGACATTTGAACTGTTTCATAAACAATTCCCTGGCCTGCTACGGCAGCATCTCCATGGATCACAATGGGTAAAATTTTTGTTGGATCTTCGTTATAAAGAGAATCGCCCTGAGCACGACAGTAACCTAGAACAACAGCATCTACCGCTTCTAAGTGAGAAGGATTTGGCATCAGTTTTAAATAAACTTTTTGTCCACCTGGAGTCGTAATCTGTGAAGAATAACCCATATGATACTTCACATCTCCATCACCCATAGTAAGATCTGGTGTCGCCTGGCCTTCAAATTCATTAAAAATATATTCATAGGTTTTGCCCATGACATTCGCTAGGACATTAAGTCTTCCTCTGTGGGCCATACCAATGACGACTTCTTCAACTCCGTGTAAAGCTGAAGCATTAATCATAGCATCAAGAGCAGGAATGGTATTCTCACCACCCTCAAGAGAAAAGCGTTTTTGACCAACATATTTGGTGTGGAGGAAATTCTCAAAAGCTACAGATTCATTAAGTTTAGATAAAATTCTTTTTTTCTTATCAATTGAAAAGGCCCTGTCTTTACCATCATTTTCAATTTTCTTTTGAAACCAATCTCTGACTTCAACATCATTCATATGAGTAAATTCAAAGCCCATATTGGAGCAATAAATTGACCTCAGGTGAGCAATGATAGATTTTAATTTAGCATTTGGGAGACCAATGATTTCTCCAATAGTAAAACTCTCCTCGAGATCAATCGTAGAGAGACCAAAATCTTCCAGCTCAAGGTGCGGGAAACGATTTTTTCTATCTCTGATAGGGTTAGTTGTTGAGATGAGATGGGCCCGAGACCTATAACCTTCAATTAATTTATAAACCTTAAACTCTTTGGCCAAATTAGAAGGTGCAACAGCAAGATCAGAACCTTGTGATGAAACCTGACCTTGATTTAAAGCAAAATCAACGCCTTTGAAAAATTGCCTCCAAGAAACATCAACAGATTCTGGGTTACGTTTGTAATCAGAATAAAGACCATCGATGTAAGTGTTATCAGATGAGGAAACATACGAAAAATCATGAGATACAGTCATAAAAACATCTCTAAATTTTAAAGGTTTATGGAATGGAAATATTATAAGTCAAAGTGCTAATCGTGAAAACGAAAACCATTAAAAAATAAGGAGTTAGAACTCTGCAGCAAAAGATGACTGATTTAGAGGATTGCCATATTCAAACTTAAAAACTAGTTTGGTCAGATATGAGAAAAATTCTGCTGCTTCTTGTAACTGCTAGTTTAAGTCTCACCGCTCTTGGTTCTCCTTCAGAACCTCACCAGCGTTTCTATCCGGAGGGCACTCAAGAGTCGTTGGGTAGTGCCTATGGATTCAAAGATCTCATCATTTTTAGTTTAATTGCAAGGCGTTGTAAACGGTACCTCCCCAATGAGCATCTGAGCTGTAAAGATGCAGTGGCCGTGATGCTTGAAGAATTAGATACGGACGTTATTTTCCCTGAACAAGACAAACAATTAACGGCCCCAGGCTCATTTCTCTTTATTGCCTTTAAAACTTATCTCGTTAAATTTCTTTCTGATAAAGAGACCCAGAATTATTTAGAATCTTTAAATCGTGAAATAAACGATTATCTCGTCGGTACATCCCCTACATTTAATCTATGGTCGAGCTCTTTGAAATTTTATAAGCAAGAAAAATTAGCGGCCAAGGCCATCGCGACTCTTTTTCAAGATACAACCAATGCTAAACTCCACCTTGCTTATCTTCAAAGGACTGGAACAAGAACTGGTTTTCAGTTTGATAAAAATCTTGAACTCCTTCATTTAACGATCTCTAACCTTAATACTTTAATGGATCTTCAGGATCAAAAATACATAGAGCTTTTCTATCCTCCGAAGACAGCTGACCCCATCAATAGAAATATTTATCACTTCTATGTTCCTCTCTATTTAAGGCATGCCTTAAAAGATCTTGGCATAAGTTCTAAAATGAGCTCAGTTGCTCCTCTTATGATGACCATTACTTACGAATTCCTAACGGCTTCTGATGATTATCGTTTTGCTTTTGCTGACCCGGAGAGACTCACTGGTGATGATCTTTGGAAGATGAAGGATATTTTTGCAGGCTACCAAGGATCTTTTTTAGGCAAAACAAAGATCCCACTTAAAAACTTTAATTACATCCGTGAGAGCTTTGAAATCTCGACGGCAAAAACAATTCAAACTCTTATCAACTCAGAGATGAAATAAAATCTTTGACCTGAATCACAACCTCTGGAGGAATTTCATGTCCTCCATTAAAGACATATAAAGAGCCTTTAAAATCCATGGAAATGAGCTTTTCTTCCAGCATTTTAGCGCCGGTAAGAGGAAGAATGGGGTCTTTAGTGCCGTGGGCCTGATAAAACGGAATCCCTTTAGCATGCTCAGGATATTTTGAAGAAGCAAGCACGCATCCAGAAAGTAATATGAGACCATCAATTGATAAATCTTTCTTCATGGCCAGATGTGAAGCACACA
>CANEVK010000006.1 GCA_947442115.1 Bacteriovoracaceae bacterium
AGATGTATCTAAACTTATCTCGTGGTGCTACTGAGACATCTATTGGTTTTTAGATTTTTAATAAATGAACAATAAAAAAGCCCTCTTGCGAGGGCTTTTTTATTTTATTCAGATGAACTTGTTTTTTATTGGGCTTCAAGAGTTCTAGTGTTGTTCTTAACTGTTTTAAGATCACCAGCTTCAAGAGCGATGCTTGGTTCAAAGCTTGTACGACGTGAATCATCCGAAGAAAAATTCACAATATAAGTCTTAAGCTCTTTGTACATTTCATGCTTCACAGAAAGCTTTGAATCTTGAAGAACAATTTGTTTACCAATTTTTCTACTAGAATTGATAACGATAGGTGCTTTCAAGTTAGCTGACATTTCAGTCACATTAGCTGGAATAGTCAGAATGCTGTAAAGCTTAGCTGTATTGAGGGATTCAAGCTCAAGGCCATTAAGATCTGCTGGTAACAATTTCGCAATATAGTCTGGCTTAAATATTTTTGGTTCGATGATAGGAAACGCTACTTTCTCATCTTCTGTCGATTGAAGCCAAAGTATAAGAGTGCTATCACCCGGATCTACAACGAAGTACTTTTTCAAGTTCTCAAAACCGAAGAGGCCCTCAGAGAATGTGATGATATCAGATGGGTTTAAATCAAGTTCCCCAAATCTGGTGGTTTTGACTTTCACAGGATTCCTCCAAAATAAAATGGTAAGGTATTCTTACCATAGCACTTTGATGGTACCAGTCAACAGATTAAATGATCAAGGAGGAAATTATTTCTTCTTCAATTCTTCGCCGAGACGCGCAATGTCGCTCATGCTTGCTTGAACAGCTTCAGTGTTTTGATCTTGAATCGCTTGATATACTTCTTCGCGATGTATCTTCGTTTCTTTGGGGGCTTTGATGCCCAATCTTACTTGCTTGCCTTTAATTTGAACGACAACAATTTTTATATTGTCATCGATGGCAATGCTTTCTCCTAGCTTCCGTGTCAGAACGAGCATGGTGGATCCTTGTCTATCGTGTCAAGAATATGACTTCACTCAATAAAGTTACTGTTGCGTTGATTTATTACACTTTACGGGGCAAATCAAGAAAATTTGAGAAAAAAAATAAGATTTTGTAAGAATTTCCTATTTAAGGAAGTCCATGAGGCTTGTATTCATCAGATTTGAGCTCGCCCGGTAGGTTGCCTGTAAGACCGCCTGCTCTTTTTGAAGGTCGCTCATAAGTTCAGCAACGTCCGCATCTTCAATTCGGCTTTTGTGGGCCTCATTAAGGAGTTTGGTCTTTTCAATGTTAGTTTCAGCATTCGTAATAGTATTTGTCAGGGCACCGATTTCAGTGCGGTAGGTGATCATTCTTTCAATACTTTGATCAAGGCGCTCGAGGAGGCTTTGAATAACTTCAGGGTTATCCGTCAGTAGGGCATTTTCAAGACCACGAAGCTCATCAAACACACTTACTGAGACTTCTTCACCATCAGCTGAGGAAGCTGGAGTTCGGGCCAAGTTTTCTAAACTGACTTCGATTCCTGGTGGAGTCAATTGAGTATCTTCTTTTTGAGGTATTTTCTTACCTTTACTAAAGAAAAGATCAGCACCATTGAGATTCACAGGGATAAAGACATCCTTATTGATTTCAATATTTATTTTATTCTGATCACCCTGATACTTTCCTTGCTCATCAAACGGCCGAGTGAGAATTTTCTGGCCTGAAAAGAGATACCTATTTCCCATACGCTTATTGGCAATTCCTAGCACCTGCTGTCGCATTTGATGAATTTCTTTGGATACACCCATGCGGATCTCTGGACTATAGATCGAAGAAGCCTGGCCAATGGCAAGCTCTTTGGCCTTAACGAGAATATCAGTCATCTCTTCTAAAATATTTTCAGTATAGGAGAGTTGAGTTTTGGCAAAATTTAGATTTCTTAAATACTGTTCAGCATCAACATTTTGAGAACGAAGCGCCATGACTTCCACATTTCCGATAGGATCATCTGAGGGTTTAGAAACTCTCTTGAGATTCGATCCCTTTATTTGCAAATCCTCAACTTTGCCTTTGCTCTTACCAACGGCATAGTTAATGGCATTTACAGAAGAATTTTCAGTGACCCTACTCATTAATTATCCTCATGACATTAATCCAAGGACAGCTTTAAACATTTCATCAGAAGCACGAATCACTTTGGCCGAAGCTTCATAGGCGTTTTGATAGCGAACCATATTGGCCGCTTCTTCATCTAAAGAGACACCTGCAAGACGCTCTTTAAAGGATTTCGCCTGGGCCAGAATTCCTGCTGATTGCTCACCATCAATTTTAGATTTTCCCGTTTGGAGTCCAACGTGACCAACAGACTTTAAGTATTGCTCTTCAAAAGTCGTTGTTCCACCACCTAAAACTTTTTCATGTTGGAGTTTTGAAATAGCAAGGGCGACTCGGTTATCACCTGGCTTATTCGCTTCAAGTGCTGTTGCAATATTATTAACATCTTCTTTAATTTCATCTGAAATATCGATGTATTCGGCCGCGCGCTTAAGATCTAGTGGCTCTTTGAAAAAGTTTAGACCAGTTACAACCCGCCCTGCTGCATTTGGGATGGGATTTCCCTGGGCATCTACTGGCACTGGATGATTGGCAAAACCGCGTCTGTGAATAGAGTTGGTAGAGAGCACAAGTCCATGGGCCAGCTCATCAAGTTGTTTCTCTAAACCTTCTAATTCATCATTTCTCGTTTTTAAAAGGGCGCCCAATGTCCCATTTCTTAGTTTGTCAGTAAAAGGAATGCCCGGACGATTGGTAAAAAAGATTTCAGCATCTCCTTTATCAACAGAGCTTGAACCTTCTTTAACTGAACTTCCCACGGAGAGTTCTTGTGATAAACCACCTGAGACAATAGATCCAACACCTTCTATACTGACAACAAATTGCCCTTCGCTATCAGAGTAAGATTGGAGGGGAAAGTATTCAGCAAGACTTCTCAGGGCACGATCCCGTTGATCCCTAAGATCATTGGCCATACCATCTGAGACTTCTTGAATATTAATTTCTTTATTTAATTTAGCGATAGTTTTAGTAAGGCCATTAATATCTTCTACTGCGAGATTCACTTTGCGATTAATGCCTGATCTCACCATGTCCAAGTTTTCTTGCACACGATGAAAATCACCAATAACAATTTTAGCATTTTCTCTGACAACATTTCGAATAGTTTCATTTTCTGGTTGATTAGAAAGTTCTCTCATCGAGTTGAAAAATCTGTTTAGTATTTTGTTCATACCTTCAGAATTCATCTCGTTAAAGATCTCTTCAACTTGTCCTAATTGAACAGAGCGCTCTTCGTTAAATTTGTGACTAGTGATGGAATTATTAAGTTTCTTATCAACCATTTCATCATGGGCTCGACGGATGCTTTGGATCTCTACACCGCGACCAATAACATAACCGCCTTCACCAACAGGAATACCAGTTTCTGTGCGAACTTCCTGGCGGGAAAAACCCTCGGTGTTTGCGTTGGCAATATTGTGCGAGGTCGTCGACATCGACTGCTTCGCTGTGAAAAGGCCTGATTTACCAATGTTTAACAAATCGCCAGACAATCCTAGTCCTTTGGCCTGTTATCGCCCAAAAGCGCGGGTCATTCCATCCGCGCCATAAGTTGTATATGTTTTCTTACCACTAAAGCCTTGCTTAACTTCTTTAAGAGAGTGCATGGCCTTATTTAAAAACTGTTGGTTCTTTTTATTTTGTTCCTGAATCTTTTGAATAATATCAATCAAAAGTGAATTCAGATTCTTAAGTGCAGGAATTCCAACTTTGCTTTCAAGATCAGCAAAAGCACCTAGGAGTTCACTGGCCTTTAAAATTTTAATTTGAAAAAGATCTCTATGATTGATCTGTTCTATTAATTCTGATCGATCTTTTTCTAAAATTGCAATCTTTGAAATGAGCTCTTCTTTCTGTGAGAGCATTCCTTCAAGTTTATCAATATCACTTTCTAGCAGTGTCATATACTCTTCACAAGTCAGGTCATAGAGTTCCTTGTGAAACTGACAGAATCCTTCCCAGACACTTAAAGTGCGTTGATAAAAGAGTTTAATTTCATCTTGCTTGGAATTCATCGCTGATTACTCCTAGAATTCCGATGTTAAAATTTTGTCTGCAAGTCCATCGTAATCAACTTCATATGTACCCGCAGCGATTTGCGCTTTAAGGCGTGCAATCTTTTCTGAATTATCTGGCTCTGGAGCGTTCATGGCAGCTTTTTTAATACGAGAAAAATCTTTAACACCATCACCAATACTCACGTTTGCATCACCTGAAGTACGAGTCATAATTTCAGAGGCTCGCTCTGAAGTATTGCGGTTAGCTTCACCGACTTGACTACCACCTTTGGTCGATTCTGTTTGAGCAGAACGGCTTTTTGGAAAAAAGGCTGAACGTGTGTCGATACTACTCATGGTTATTCTCCTTCATGGATACCTTCGTCAATCCTTGACTTAGCTCCGTGGCTGGCATTTTCTTAAGATAATGTTTCATATTTTGCGGCACAATCTGATCTAGGATGACTTTTTTTACTCCAAGACCACTATCTGATTTTGCCATAAGTTGCGCTCTTTCGAAATCGAGTAAGGAATTATAATATTCCATCGCTGAAGAGTCAGGGCTTTCCTTAGGAATGGTTTTTCTCATCTCGGCCAGCATATGGGACGTGAAATTTGCCTCCATACCTTCAGCAATATCTTCAAAAGGCTTCACTGGATTGCTAGCTTTGTTTTGGCCTGGAAATGTTTTGAAATCTGAGCTGACTTTCAATCGAACCATCCTGGTGTTTTAGGTCCCATCATCCTGATGAGATTCTATTTACAGTGTAGCATTTTTCAGAGGGGGGGTGTTAGTAAAAAACACCCCTAGGTAAATTTGACCTAGTGATCAAATAAGTTCAATTTCAGCTAGTAGTGAACCATTTTGCTTGAGTGCTTGAAATATTGAAATTAAATCCTCAGGAGAGGTTCCCAAGGCATTTAAAGCTTTAACTAAATCATTGATAGTTGTGGACTGTTCGAGTGCCTGAATGGAACGCTTACCAGACCCTTCCTCTCCACCTTTAACTTCTAAAACCATGTCACGGTGACTAACGGCAGCTTTTTTAAGGACGATATCTCCACCTGCGACTAAAGTCCCAGTCCGTTCATTAATCACAATTTTGGCCGACACATCTGCAATGACTTTATAGTTCTCAATATTAGCAATCAGCTCAACCACTTTTCGCTCGTAATATGTCGGGATAATAACATCAATCGTTGTAGCATCAGCGGCCGTAGCATATTTACCACCAAGCTCTTGGTTGATGCTTCTTTCAATACGTGCAGCTGTTGTAAAATCTGGATTATTGAGGGCCATTCGAATAGCTTTCTTATCATTGAAGGCCAGCTCCAATTCTTTTTCAATAATTCCACCATCAGGAATGCGTCCCGTAGTGGCCAGTTTTTTTCCTTTATCCAGCCCACCAATAGAGATCGCCCCATTGGCCACAGCATAAATTTGTCCATCGCCACCCTTAAGTGGTGTCACAAGGAGCGTTCCACCTGCGAGAGAGGAGGCATCACCAATGGAAGAAATAGTGACGTCCAATTTTTGTCCTAAACGACCGAAGGCGGGAAGTTTAGCTGTTACAATGACTGCAGCAACATTTTTGGAAGTAACTTCTTTTTGAGGATTTAGACCTAGGGTTTGAAACATCTTTTTTAAAGAGGTGTTTGTGATCTCGCCACCACCATCACCCGTGCCATTAAGGCCTATAACAAGACCATAACCGACAAGAGGGTTTTCCCTGACACCTTTGATGGTGACAAGGTCTTTGAGGCGGCTTGATGTCGCCTGAGCAGAAAGAGAAAGAAGGCAAAATGTCGCGACAAAAATTTTTTTCATGAATTTACCTTAGGATGAAGACTCGGGCATCAAGCATTTTATCCGAGTTAACATAATCATTTTCCATGATGTCTTTTCTTGAGACAAGTCCTTGGACTTCTATGGATTTTTTTTCCTTTTTATAGATGACATCTTTACGGCCGCTTAGCAGGATGTAATCTTTACTAATTTCCTCGATCACGGTTCCAGAAATTTTATCATAAACTTTCATGTCCATATCTTGATCTGCACTGGCACCAGGTGCACCTGCAGGACTTGCCGCCGCAGCCTTTGGATCACCTTTCGCCCCGTCAGCAGTTTTCTTTGGCTTATCTGGAAAAACTCGTTTTAGCTCTGCAGAAATTTGATTGCGAAGATTTTCTAAGACGTTAATGATCACCATGTCGCCTGTGTGTTTATCATTTTGATAAGTAAAGAGTGATGAACTTGATCCTTGATTGGCCCACAAACTTCCTCCACTGTCCTGGTCTGTAAAATCTTGCGCCTTCATTCTTTGTGGCCGATATTCGCGCTTCACCGGAGGTCGAACTTGAGTGGATGGCCCCCCATCGCTTAGTGAGAAAGTTCTTGGATCATTGATAGGTCTTTTATCATTCTGACGATTAAATTTATTCTTGTAAGGAGCATAATGCTCTTTCATTGAATCACGAGTATCACCTCTGGAAATTTTTTCTTCGCGATCAATTTGGCGATGGATATTATTCACATAGCCTGCGCAAGAGGTCATAAGAAGAAGGAGAAAAAGAGATAGTCCTTTCATAGCTCAACCAATATTTTATTATTATCTACAACTTTACCTTGATATTTTTTATTTTTCTGAGGTTGAAAAACTTCAACAAATTCTCCAATCGCGCCATTTTGTCTTGAGATCCCTTGAGTTTTAATCCGGATCATTTTGTTTTCAATAATCACATCGGTTTTTAGGCCGGCCTTGACTAAATTAATCGCCGTAAGATCAGAAATCCTTAAAATGTCACCAGCTTTAAGCGGTTTATTGGTTTTATAAAATTTTAAGTGATCTCTTTCAAGATTGAAGTCCGTATGTGGAACAGATTCAGTATAAATTTCTTGTACCTGTTGATGATCATCAAAAGACGTAAAGGCTGGCATTGGTGCCACCAGTTTAAATGCCTTTACCATTTTGACAAAGTCAGCAGTGACCAAATGTGAAGTATTTATGCCATCAAAGCCTTTAATATTAAGATTGAGTGGTTGTCTGCTGCCATAAAGACAAGAATTGCAGGAAATTTCTAACTGATCTCCTGGATTTAAAATTAAAAAGTTTTTTTGATTTTGGATTTGAGCATCTTTAATCTGAATCCCTTGAGGTAAGTTGATTTGCTCACGCACAAGAGTTTTAAATTGCTGAACAAAAAGTGATTGAGGATTAACTGAAATTTGATGATGTCCCTTGGTCGCCATGAGCTCTTTGATTTGAAAAGCTGCCACTCGACCATCGAAGCCTTTAATAAAATGGGCCATATCAGTTTGCGACTGATCATTACAATTTTTTGACTTAATGATTTCCTGATCAATAAATCCATTATTAAAGATAATGAGGTTTGAAGGGAGTTCAAACTCACAAGCAAAGACACTACTAAATGTTAAAATAAAAAGAATAAGAGCAGTCATTTATTACCTTATATTATTAACTGTTTGAAGCATTTGATCGGCAACACCCATGACTTTAGAATTCATTTCATAGGCCCTCTGAGCTTTAATAAGATCAGTCATTTCATTCATGACATTGACATTGGAAGCCTCTATTGCACCTTGCATGAGGATACCTGAACTATTTTCACCTGGAACGTTTTGTATCGGCTGGCCACTTCCTGAGGTTGCCGCCATAAGGTTACCACCCTCAGAGCGAAGTCCAGTTGGGTTCACAAAGGTAAAGACTGGTATTTGACCAAGATTAATGGGTTCAATTGATTCTCGTGTAAAAGCTTCCACTGTTCCATTTTCTGCGATGGAAATTTTCATAATATTGGGTGGAACAACTATTCCAGGAAAAACTTTGTGACCTGCACGGGTTACAAGATTTCCTTGTGCATCTACGTTAAAGCTTCCATCTCTGGTGTATTTGAGTTCACCATTGGGAGCAACAATGCCCATAAAACCTTCGCCATTAATCATAAGATCGTAGGGGTTGTTCGTCATTTGTGGGGAGCCTTGAGAGTGAATTTTACGGGTTGCTGAAACTTTAGCTCCAGACCCAACTTGAAGACCAACGTTATATTCTGAGTTCGCTGATGATTTGGCCCCTGCCTCTTGAACAGTTTCATAGAGAAGGTCATCAAACTCTGTCCGAGCTTTTTTAAAGCCAGTCGTATTTACGTTAGCAATATTATTTGAAATCGTATTAACGTTTGATTCTTGAGCTGCCATTCCTGTCGCTGAAGTATGTAGTGCTCTAATCATTTAAATCTCCCTCACTAAAATTTACCAATGTCATTCGCGGCTTTTCCAGAGATGCTGTCGTAAGCGTTAATAGCTTTCTGAATTGATTCAAAATGTCGATGGGCCTTAATGAGCTCTGACATTTCTTCAATGGCATTAACGTTTGATCCCTCAAGAAAACCTTGATTCACAGTGGTTTTTATTTCTGTGCGATTAATATTGTTTTCATCTGGAGTAATAAAAAGTGAATTACCCTCTTTTTTAAGTGCATGCTTATCTTGAAATTCAACGATAGAAAGCTTTGAGACCGTGCCTTCTCGAGTGAGAATTTCTCCATCAAGAGAAATCGTAATTTTAGCATTGGTTGGAAGTTTTATGACTCTTTCTTCTGCTGGAGGAACAGAATTCGCTGAAGCTGGTTCTCGTAGGGCAGAATTCGTTATGTTGAGCTGACTCAGAACTCTAAAGCCTTGATCTGTTACCAGTTCACCTTCTCGACTAAGGGAGAGATTTCCTTTTCTGGTGAATCTGACTCCTGTTGGAGTGAGGACTTCTAGAAAACCATCTCCCTTGAGGGCCACATCAAGTGGGTTGCTAGTTGGAATAAATTGACCCTGTTCATGAATAGTATAGCTGCCATCAACTGCAACCATGGCATTTTCTGCGCCTTGGGTGTGATAGAAATCTGATGGTGAAAATTCCTTTCTGGGAATGTGGATATCATCTGCACCTTTAGTGAGGGCAGTCAGATGCTCTTTAAAAACTAATTGGTCTTTTTTAAAACCAACAGTATTGGCGTTTGCTACATTATTAGCAATCGTTTCCACTTTTCTTTGTTGCGCCACTTGTCCTGAGAGTGGCACCCAAATATTTTTCAAATCAAACCCCTTCATCCTGATGGAGTGGGAGAAAAATGCCCCCATAGGCAAATTTTAGCAACCCTCCTGCCATAAACCTAGCATGGGCAATTTCGGCCTGTTTCAGGTAAGTACTTGATAACTTGTCTAAGCGAGTTTGTTTGTGAGAAACTTTTGATGTCAAAATGACAACGGAGAAGAAATATGAGCGGCAATTCTGACAAAGATTTTGAATCATCATTGAAAAAACTTGAAAAAATTGTCCGAGAACTCGAGTCAGGTGAGGTTGGACTTAACGAAAGTCTTAACCGCTTTGAAGAGGGAATCAATCTGTATAAAACTTGTCGAGATACCTTAGAAAATGCCGAGAGAAAAATTAAAATCCTGACTGATAGTCTCAAAGAAGTTGATTATAAAGAGTAGTCCTTTAAATCTTTTTAAAATCTATTAAAATAAATGAATTGTCGTTCTTAACGAAGGAATGTTTCTGAAACGTCTTATAAAAACGCTCGCCGTGTTGTTTGCACTGGGTTTAATAGGTATTGCCTCGGTTTTGGGCCTATTTTTCTATATCTCATTGGATTTGCCACAAATAAATTCTCTGAAAGATTATAACCCACCTATGAATTCACGAATCCTCTCAAGAGATAATGAGATCCTGCTTGAGATTGGAGCTGAAACAAGAGATGTGGTTCCCTTTAATAAGATTCCTAAAAAAGTAGTGGATGCCTTTTTAGCTGCCGAGGATGACAATTTTTATCAGCATGAAGGAATTGATTATTATGGTATTGCTCGGGCCTTCATCGTCAATCTCAAAGAGGGGCGTTTGGTTCAGGGTGGATCAACCATTACGCAACAAGTGGCAAAATCATTTCTCCTCTCAAAAGAGAGAACCATATCAAGAAAGGTTAAAGATCTTCTCCTGGCCCGTAAAATTGAGCAAAAATTTTCAAAAGAAGAAATACTTTTTCTTTATCTCAACCAAGTTTATCTTGGTGGAGGCTACTATGGCGTAAAAGCTGCTTTTAAAGGTTACTTTGATAAACCCCTTGAGGCAGCAACCGCTTCCGAGTGTGCTCTTGTGGCCGGATTATTAGTGGCCCCTGGCCGATACTCGCCCTATGTAAATCCACAGTATGCGAAGGTGAGGCAAAATTACGTTCTCAAGAGAATGTATGAGACAAAAAAAATAACCCAAGAAGAATATGAGGCAGCTCTCAAAGAAGATATAAAAATGCGAATTCGCATGGCCAATGATTTGAAGGGTGGCCACTTTACAGACTGGGTAAGGCAAGAGGTGATGAAGTCTGTTGGAACGGATGAATTTTTAACCAATGGTTTTACCGTTGTCACAACTCTAGACTGGAGTCTTCAGAAAAAGGCAGAAAAAGCTGTTAGTGATCGAACTAAAGAATTAGATAAAAGGCAAGGTTTTAAAGGACCAACTCGACATCTCTCAACTTTGGATGAGATCTCTGGTTTTATAAAGGAGCAAAGAAAAAAAATCCTTCGTGAACAATCAAGTTTTTTTACTTTTAATACTGATGGAAAAAATATTTATGAATTTCATGAAAATGATGACGCTTTAGCAAAGAATCTTTCTTATTTTGAAGATGAAAAATCAAAACTCAATGAGAGATTCAAAAGTATTGTCAATATTGGGAATCCACAAAATGATCCATTCATCACCTTTCTTCAAGTTGAAAAGTCTTACCCTGCGGTTGTCAGAGAAGTTGATGATCTAAAAAGAATTGTTCTGGCGGAAATTGCAGGATCCAGAGTGATCATCCCTGAGTCAGGCTTCGAATGGGCCCATGAGAGAAAGTTTAGTGAAAATCCTTTGTATTTTAATGCCATTAAAACTCCCAGCAAAATCTTAAAAGCTGGAGATGTTATTTTAGTCACCATTAAGAAGAAACTCGTTCCTGCGGACCAGCTTTTTCATCCAGACTTCTTTAAAAAGTTTAAAGACCCTTCTATTAGAGGACTCATCTCAAAACAAAAGTTTTTTGAAGGAAGTCTTGATCAGGATCCTGAGGTTGAAGGAGCTTTGATTGCTCTAAATGCGACCTCAGGAGAAGTTGTTACAATGGTGGGTGGAGTTGATTTTAAAAAATCTCAATTTAATCGCGCCATTCAATCGGCTCGTCAGCCAGGCTCTTCTTTCAAGCCTTTTATCTATGCCGCTAGTCTTGAGAATGGATATAACCCATCCTCTATTTTGATGGATACACCACAAGCACTTGGTGGTGTGGATGATTCTTTAAGCTGGAAACCTCGCAATTATGATGGAGATTTTAAAGGTCCTATGACCCTTAGAAATGCCCTTGAGGTGAGCCGAAATATTCCAACTGTTCGCTTGGTTCAGGATTTAGGCGTTGAAAAAATTCATCAATTTGTAAATCGATTACACATTCAAACCGAACTTCCTAAAGATATGAGTTTATCACTTGGTTCATTTGGTATTAGTTTGGCGGAATTAACCAAAGCTTATGCTGTCTTTCCTAATGGTGGACGTGCAGTTCGCTTACACCATATTACTTCCATTAAGGATCGAAATGGAAAGTCTTACAACATTCCTTCAGCGGATCCTGCCTGGCCCGTGCAGGAAGTTGAACCGGCACCAAAAAATGAGGCGGTTACGGAAGATTCCTCGAAATTAAGCGGTAATCCATTTTTAAGTAATCTTAATCCAACTCAAGTTCTTGATCCTCGAATTGCCTATATCATGACTAATCTTTTAAGAGGTGTGACTCTTTATGGAACTGCAGCTTCAGCTGGAAAAGCTTTAGGTGTAAACATAGGTGGTAAAACAGGAACAACTAACAATTACGTTGATGCTTTATTTGTTGGATTTACTTCTAATCTCGTCGTTGGAGCTTGGGCCGGTTTTGATGATAATAGACCTCTTGGTTATGGTGAGACTGGTGGTAAATCTGCTTTGCCTATTTGGATTGATTATGTTGGAGCGGCCTCTACCAAGTATGGAACTCCGGAATTTCGGGTTCCTGAGGGTATCGTTAATATGATGGTGAATAAAGAAACGGGCAAGCCTTCTGCTCCCGGTTCAGGTGATGGATTTTTAGAGTCATTTGTTGAAGGTTTTGATGCTAATTCAGGGACTCAGGAGTTGGATAAATCTAGTCAACCAAATGCCCAAGGGGCCCCAACCATTCAGGATGATGACTATTTTATCAATCAGTAAGGATTTTAATTATTTTTGCCGAAGAGCTTATTACTGGAGGCAGGAATGGATTATCTTGCTCATCATTCTAAGCGCTCATTTTATATTCTTCTTGGAATAATCGGTTTAATTCATTTTTTTATCTTTCTCACAAAATTTCATCAAAGCGTTTCTACTGTAAGTAGCTACAAATCAAAATCAATTAAACTAAAATTAATCCAAGAAGCTGTTAAAGATCTTGCGACTTCAGAAAAAAAACAGATTGTTCAATCTGAAGATTCTGATTCTACTGAAAAGAAAAAAGATTCTTTTTTAAGTGATAAAGATCGTAGTTTTGAGCGAGAAACGATGGCCAAGACGATTGAATCATTTAATCGAGCAGCCCAGGGCGACTCGACAGTCACTCAAAAAGCTGAAAAAAAATCTCAACGGCAGGCCCAACTAAAAGATCTTAAATTATCAGATATTGGTATCGCTATGGGTGGTCCTCAAGCTGATATGAAACAGAGAACACCAGCTTCACAAGCAGTGAAGGGACTTAAAAATGGTGATCCCCTTTCCAGTGGTCTTTCCGCTACTAATGATTATGTCGAGGAAGTCGCTTTAGGTGATTTCACTCATCTCAATACAACGGAATATAAATTTTATGGTTTTTTTCATCGAATACGCCAAAAGCTTGAACAGTTTTGGGGCAAGAGTATTCAGGAAAAAGCAGAAGTCCTCTTTAGGTCGGGTCGTCGATTACCGGCCAGTGAAAACCTTATCACTAATCTCCAGGTCACTTTAAATGAAAAGGGAGAAATAGTAGGGGTTAAAATACTAGGAGCTTCTGGGGTTAAAGAACTAGATGATGCTGCCATTGAATCATTCAACCAGGCAGGACCTTTTCCGAATCCACCCAAAGAATTATTAGTGAATGGTAGAGCAACTATTGACTGGGGCTTTGTGATTAAATCTTAGTGCGGGTTTCTGAGGATAGATTTAAGGCGATCAATGCCTTCCATGACAACATAATCAGACCAGATAGAATCAAGCTCGCGAATAGCCTCTACAACTTGTAGAGCTGCCTGATCTCTAGAAATTTTTTGGTTTTCTGCATATTGAGAAATTGTCTTATTTAAGATTTCAATTACAGGTGAGTTACAAACTTGATTGAGTCTTTCTTCAAACGATTGATTGAGTTTTTTTTCTTTGCTTTTGATTATGGCCGTATTGAGTAACTGAATCGATTCCATTAAAAATTTCCCTCAAAATCATCTGTGCAATTGGAAATGCAGTATCTATAAACTCGAGTATTTCGTAAAGATTGTTTTAAAATTTATGCAAATTTTTTAGGATGAAATTTTTAAATGACAGTATTTTGCGGGAAGGCCAAATAAAAAATAAAAATAATTTTTTATTGCCCTCCCGCGTTTAACTTAGTGAGAAGAATTGCAAAACTCTTGATATTGCTCTGCTGATAAAAGATTCTGTGTTTCAGCGCTATTATTCATCTTGACTTTAATAAGCCACGATCCGTAAGCGTCCTGGTTAATTTTTTCTGGTGAGCCTTCAATGTCTGTATTTTTTGCAACCACTTCCCCTGAAATGGGAGAGTAAAGATCACTTACAGACTTAATTGATTCAACGACACCAAAAGTAGCGCCAATTTTTAAGTCAGATCCGACATCTGGGACTTCAACAAAAACAATATCTCCAAGTGCAGACTGAGCGAAATCAGTAATTCCAACAGTCACGGTATCACCTTCAACAAGGGCCCATTCATGTTCTTTTGTGTATTGTAAATTTGCAGGAATCTGAGTAGCCATTATTTGTGTCCTCCGGTTATGAACGGTTTTTTAAGTAGTTGAGCAGGATAAAATTTATTTCTTATATCAATTGAAAATACTTCATCCTTTGGAACTTTATCAATTTCAATACGAGCTAAACAAATCCCTTTGTTGAGGGCCACGGACATTGTACCGCTTGTGACTTCTCCAACTTTTTCATTTTGAGAGTTCAACACGGGGTAGCCTTCCCGAGGAATACCCTTATCGAGAATAAGTTTAACTAATTTATATTTATGAGACTTGTTTGCGAGTTCATTTTTGCCAATAAAATTTATTTTTGACGTTTTAACCGTCCAGCCCAGGCCTGCATCATAGGGGTTGAGTTGATCATTCAGCTCGTGTCCATAAAGAGGATAGCAGACCTCGAGGCGCAGAACATCTCGGGCGGCCAGGCCACAAGGAGTCACTCCCAATTCCATGAACTTTTTCCATAATTCTTTAATGGTTTGGTGTGTTCCAAAGATCTCAAAACCATCCTCACCCGTATAACCAGTCCTCGCCATAATTAAGGGCTGACTTCCATTGGCCGATTCAAAAACAGAATAGTATTCAAGGTCAGGCAAAGTAGGAATAAGCATTTTAAGAGTGTTAAAGGCTTCGGGTCCTTGAAGGGCGAGCAGTGAAAAGACAGATGAAAGGTTAGTTAAACTACAGTCAAATCCCAGGTGCTTAGATTTCATCCAGGAAAAATCTTTTTCAATGTTTGATGCATTGACACAAATCATGATTCTGCCTGGGGCAAGTTTGTAAACGATCAAATCATCTATAACAGTTCCATCTTCTCGGCATAATGGGGAGTAAATCGCCTTCCCCATGGGGGCCGTTGCAATATCATTTGTCACGAGGTGGTCGACAAATTTCTCTGCTTCTTTTCCTTCGACGAAAAATTCACCCATGTGAGAAACATCAAAGACCCCTAGCTTTGTTCTTACTGCTAAGACCTCGTCTTTAACGGATGTATACTGTACTGGCATATCCCAGCCAGCAAATGGAACGATTTTTGCTCCCAGTTTAACGTGTTCCTCATAGAGATGAGTTCTAAAGAGTTCAGACATAATTATCCTTTAACTTGATTTTCTGTGGCCGTAATAAGATTTTCAATTAACGAGATCACTGTCATCGGTCCAACGCCACCCGGAACTGGCGTAAAGGCGAGAGACTTATCTTGTGCTTCTTTTGAGATATCACCAGTCAATTTTCCATCGAAACTATTAATCCCTACATCAATAAGTATTTGAGATGAATGATGAGCTAAAAAATCACTACCAATAAATTCACTCTTACCGACAGCTGAGATGATAATGTCAGCTAATTGAGTGAGTTGCTTTAAATTTTTTGTTTTAGAATGAGCGAGAGTGACTGTGGCATTAAAATTAGAAAGCATCATCGAAAGTGGTTTACCCACGATCAAGCTCCGTCCAATAACAACGACATTTTTTCCATCTAAACTAATTCCATAATAATTTAATAAATTAATAATCCCCTTCGGAGTACAAGGGAGAAGCAATTTTAAATTTGTTGTTCCGGTGTAAATCGCCTGAGTATTGACCCCGTTAAATCCATCGATATCTTTCTCAGGATTCACAAGGTTCGGGATATTGAGAGCTTTCAAACTTTCGCTGACTGGCAGTTGAATAATGATCCCGTGAACAGAAGGGTCTTGATTAAGTTTGTTAAGCTCGCTTAAAAAATCTTGAGCCGCTATTGAAGCAGGCATTTGAATGAGTTTGAAATGAGCGCCAATTTCCTCACAAACTTTCTGTTTATTTTTAATATAGGTTAGGCTTGCAGGATTATCACCTACAAGAACGACACACATAGAGGGAGTGACTCCTCGATTTTTAAGGCCTTCACAACGATGGCGTAACTCTTTTTTAAGCTCTGTCACCAAAGGTTGTGCTGCAAGAATTTTAGGATGCATAAATTAAAACAACTATAGTCTTTTAGGGATAAAAAGTCCTTTCTTATTTATTTTGGGTGCTGTATCTCTTGATACCATGAAAATAAAATTTTATGTTGGCCTTGGCATGCAACTCTTTGGTTTGACTGCAGTTGGTCTATGTTTTTTTTCCGGTGTTAAAAATGGCGACTACGGTCATTTTGAGCTGGCCCAGCTGGTAGTGGGTTCATTTGTTTTTTATGTAGGAAATTATTTGAAAGGTCGATCTATCAGCTAGACGGCAGCATTTCCCTTCCTGTAAAATTTCCGTAACATGATTGTACTTGCTATTGATCCCGGTTCCGTCACAGCTGGATATGCCCTTTTGCAACAAGAGGGACGTAAAATAAAATACCTTGAATCTGGAATTTTAAAATTTAATTCAAAAGATGAATTTCTGCACAGGGTTAGTGATATCTATGATCAGACAATGAAATTGCTTGATCAGCATCATCCAGATGAAGTTGCCCTTGAATCACTTATTTTTGTCAAAAGCCCTACGGCCCTCATCAAACTGGCCCAATCTAGAGGTGTTATGTTGGCAGCACTGACTCAAAAATTTCATCAAAAAATTTTTGAATATTCTCCGAACCTCGTCAAATCATCAGTCACTGGACATGGACATGCCGACAAAGAGGGGATTCAAAAAGTTCTGCAACAATACTTAGGGCTAACTGATTTTAAATCCCATGATGAGAGTGATGCAATTGCTATTGCTCTTTGTCATTTATTGAATAAAAATAAAAATTTAGTCAATCTTCCGAAAAAAAAGAGTGTAGGAAAGAAACTGGGCAATGGCCTTGCCAATTCTTTGGCCCATAAAATTAAGGAAAAAAATCTATGATAGGTTACCTTACGGGTACAGTCGTTTACTCAGACTCAAATAAGTCGATTGTGCTTACGGCCCAAGGGGTTGGATACGAAGTCAGTACTTCGACTCAACTCGTGCCCAATCGAGATGTCTCCCTCTTCGTTTCTCATATTATCAGAGAGCAGTCTCAAGACCTTTATGGTTTTGAAAGCATTGAAGATAAAAAGTTTTTTGAAATGCTTTTAGATGTAAATGGAATTGGCCCCAAGTCGGCTTTTTCACTGGTTTCACATTTAGGAGTCGAGCAAATTTTAAGTGCTATCACCTTTGAAAATGTCGATATTTTAAAATCTGCTCCAGGAGTGGGTAAGAAGAGCGCCGAACAAATTGTGCTATCGCTAAAAGATAAAATTTCTAAATTAGAAGTGGGATTAACAACCAAAGAAAAACCACAAAGAGCAGGGTTAAAACAAAATCCTGAGAGTAAGCTTGAGGCTCAACTCGTGAAAGAAACCCTGGCTGCCTGTCAGGGATTGGGTTTTAAGGATCAAGAAGTTCTTCCTATGCTCCAGAAGCATCTCCAAAATGGTGGGGCGAATCGTCCGGAAGATTTAGTGAAACTTATTCTTAAAGAGTTAAGGTAAGCTATGACAGAAAGAGTTGTTTCTGGAGATCTTAATTCAGTCGATCGTGAGCAAGAGGCCCAGCTTCGGCCACAAAATTTTTCTGAATTTATCGGACAAAATAAAGTCATCGATAATATTGATCTGATGGTGAAATCTGCTCTTATGAGAAAGTCCGCCATGGACCATGTCTTACTCTCAGGCCCGCCTGGTTTAGGAAAAACTTCTCTCGCCATGCTGATTGCAAAAGCCCTGGGTTCTGAACTCCATCTCGTCTCCGGTCCAGCGATTGAGAAAAAAGGCGATATTGCAGCAGTCCTCACTAATCTTAAGCCGCGTGATGTTCTTTTTATTGATGAAATTCATCGTATGCACATCACGGTGGAGGAAATTTTATATTCGGCGATGGAAGATTTTCGTCTCGATATCTTGATTGGCCAGGGAGCCTCTGCCAGAACGATGCAGATTGATCTTGCTCCGTTTACTCTTATTGGCGCAACGACAAGATCTGGCCTTCTTTCGAACCCTCTTCGAGATCGTTTTATGGCCCATCTCAATTTTGATTTTTACGAACCAAAGATGTTGGCCAAGATACTTTTTAATAACTCACTAAAAATGGGAATTGATTTGTCTGAAAACGCCAAAATGCAAATAGCCCAGCGCTCGCGCGGAACACCTCGAATTGCCAACCGGATATTGCGTCGAGTGCGTGATTTTGCACTTGTTAATCATTCAAAAACAATTGAGCTCAAAGAAGTAGAGGCTGCTCTTAGTCTCCTTGATATTGATAGTTTGGGTCTTGATTCTATGGACCGAAAAATCCTCACCGTCATGAAGCACTACTATCAAGGGGGGCCAGTGGGGATTGAGGCCCTGGCCGCTACTCTGGGTGAAGACAAACAGACCATTGAAGAAGTCTATGAGCCTTACCTCTTGAAGGAAGGCCTTCTTCTAAGAACACCAAGAGGAAGAGCACTGTCTGAAAAAGCGATTAATCATATTTTGTAGTTTTGAATGCAGTCATTTATTACACACTAAATTGACATTGCTAGTCAACTTTTGTACATAGAGCACAATTTTCTTCCGTACAAACTCATAAAATTCGTTTATACTTGACCGAAGTACGACTTTTTATAAGGTTAGAGATGATTTACCAGCGCACCATTGCAAAAGAAGTTAAAGTAACTGGGATAGGACTTCACTCAGGCAAGAAAGTGACGATGAGGCTCATTCCTCAAGATTCTGATTATGGAATTCAGTTTTTGCGCGTTGATTTACCTCAATCTCGTCCTATGCAGGCCAATGCGCTGACTGTAGGGACCACTGAAAATGCAACAACTTTAGGTTCAGGTGTAGAAGCGATTCATACTGTTGAGCATCTGCTTGGAACTCTTTATGGTTTGGGTATTAATAATGTTTTGATTGAAATTGATGGACCAGAAGTACCTATTATGGATGGCTCTGGGGCTTCATTTGTTTTCTTGTTAAAAGAAACAGGAATCAAAAATCTTAATAAATCAAAAAAGTTTTTAGTTATTTTAGATACAGTGAGAGTTGAGAAAGATGGAAAGTGGGCACAATTTGAGCCTCATTCAAATCTGGCCATTGAGTCAACGATTGTCTTTGCTCATCCTATTATTAAAACTCAACAATTTAATTTCGAGTTTTCCTGTGAATCTTTCATTCAGGATATTGCTCGTGCCAGGACTTTTGGTTTTGCTCGAGATGTAGACATGCTGAAGCGAAAAGGGCTCATCAAGGGCGGATCTTTAGATAATGCCATCGTGCTTGATGACTACAAAGTTTTAAATCCAGAAGGTCTTCGTTTTAACAATGAATTTGTCCGTCATAAAATTCTTGATACAATTGGTGATGTAAGTTTATTGGGTTATGAAATTGCGGGTAAAATAACAACTTACAAGTCTGGCCATAATCTTCATAATTTATTGTGCCGCAAGTTACTAGACACTCCATCGGCTTACGAAATAGTTGCCGCTTCTTCTCTGAAAGCAGAGGCCCGTGAAGCTCACAAATTGCCTCAATTTATCAGTGTTTCTCACTGATTTTTTCCCATTCTTTTAGGTTTGAGCTAACATGAAATGACCACCCAAGGAGGGAGTGTATGCGTTTATTGTTAGGCTTGAGCTTGTTAACTTTAAATTTACAGGCAGCAACTTGGCATGATTTAGAAGTTTCAGAGACATATAAAATTACTCAGCAGATAAGTTTAAATCAGATGGAAAGAAGTGGTTCCCTTCTTGAAATTTTACCCAATGAACCCTTTGTTCTGAAAGAAGTCATAGGTCTAGATATGATCAATGTCGTTCTTTATCGATTAAATTATAAGAATTGTTCCGGTCCAGATTTGAAAACTGAAATGGAAATCATCCCTGTTAAGAACACAACTCCCGTGGTAGAAGTGGGCGCTCAAATTGAAGAAAACTGTATGTTAGAAATTTTTCTTGAGACTAAAGATCTCAGGACTGAAAGCTTATTTGAATAAGAGGATCTATGCGATTATCCCAAGGTTACTGGCAAACATTAAAAGAAACTCCATCTGATGCTGATATTGTTTCTCAACAGCTCATGATGAGGGCCGGCCTGATGTATAAAACAGGGGCAGGCCTTTACACTTACTTGCCAATGGCCTTCAAGTCCCTAAAGAAAATAGAAAAAATCATCCGTGAGGAATTGGATAAAATTAATTGTTTTGAAATTCAAATGCCCGTGATGACACCAGCTGAACTTTGGCAGGAGACAGGTCGCTTGGAAGCTATGGGTGGCCAAATGCTCAAGGTTAAAGACCGGGCAGAGCGCGAAATATGTTTTTCTCCGACTAATGAAGAAACGGTTACGGATCTTTTCCGCCGAACAGTCAGTTCTTACAAGCAACTGCCAGTTTGTTTGTATCAAATTAATACTAAATTTCGTGATGAAATTCGTCCGCGTTTTGGTTTAATGCGTGCTCGTGAATTTACCATGAAAGATGGCTATTCTTTTCATATGGATAAAGCTTCTTTGGATAAATTCTACGATGAAATTTATGTCGCCTACGAGAATATCTTTAAGCGTCTTGGTCTTGATTTTATCATTGTTGAAGCTGATGGTGGCGCCATGGCAAGCGGCGGGGCC